>JAGLKH010000073.1 GCA_023141985.1 Flavobacteriaceae bacterium
AGCAGCATGGCTCTGCAAATTTTTAAACATCAGTTTGAAAATAATAAAGTGTATCGTTCATTTTGCGATTTATTATATAAGCATCCAAGTGACGTGAAATCTATAGAAGATATCCCTTTTTTACCTATTCAATTCTTTAAAACGCATCAAGTATTAAGCTCTAAAGAAAATATTCAACAAACTTTTAAAAGTAGCGGAACAACTGGAAGTGTTACAAGTAAACATCATGTTACAGATTTAGATATTTACAAAAACAGTTTTAGAAAAGGGTTTCAACATTTTTATGGTAATATTAAGGACTATGTTGTGCTGGCATTATTACCTTCTTACTTAGAGCGTGAGAACTCATCGTTAATATATATGGTTAATGATATGATTATACATTCTAAGCAATTAGAAAGTGGGTTTTACCTCAATAATTTAGATGAATTAAAAGAACTGCTGCTTGATCTTAAAACCAAAGGAAAAAAAGTTATGCTCATTGGTGTTTCTTTCGCTTTATTAGATTTAGTAGAACGTTTTCAATTTCATCTAAAAAACACTATTGTTATGGAAACTGGTGGAATGAAAGGACGTCGCAAAGAGTTAATTAGAGAAGACCTACATAAAAGACTTAAAGGAGGATTTGGTGTCGATGTTATCCATAGCGAATACGGTATGACCGAATTGCTATCACAAGCCTACTCCAAAGGCCATAGTATTTTTAAAACTCCTCCTTGGATGAAAGTACTAACTCGAGACGCCCAAGATGCTCTTACTATTTATAACCATGGAAAAACTGGTGGCATTAACATAATTGATTTGGCTAATATAAATTCTTGTGCCTTTATTTCTACACAAGATTTAGGACGTGTTTATGTTGATGGCTCTTTTGAAGTTATTGGTCGTTTTGACAATTCAGATATTCGTGGTTGTAACTTAATGGCAATTTAAAATTTTATTATTCTGTAATTTATTCTATTCTTTACGACTTAAACAAAAAATAAATTATATGAGAATTGTATTAATAGTTTTTATTTTAGGAATATATCCCTCTTTTGCACAACAGATAGATTACAACACAAAAAAAGGATTTGTAGCTAATGGTTATGATGTTGTTTCTTATTTCAATAATGAAGCCGTTAAAGGCAATAAAAAATTTAAAGCAACATTTGATAATGTAGATTACAAATTTGTTTCTCAGGATAATTTAAATGCTTTTAAAGCAAATCCGGAAAAGTATGTTCCTCAATATGGAGGATATTGTGCTTATGCCATTGCAGTAAATGCTAAAAAAGTTAGTATTAATCCAAAAACTTTCGAAATAAGAGATGGTAAACTATACCTTTTCTATAATTCTTGGGGCACAAATACATTAAATCTTTGGTTAAAAGAAGATGTGAAAGGTTTACAAGAAAAAGCCGACAAAAATTGGGAAGACCTAATAACGATGGAGTAATCCTAATGAAAAAGAGAAGTTAGGTTGGTTAGTTTTTTAGAAGTCTGCTTATTATAATCATAATAGGCAGGCTTCGTCAATTTTATACAACTTTAATAATGTAAGTATTCCGTTTTCCTTTATTTAAAATAATGTATTTGTCGTTAATTAAATCTTCAGTAGAAATCATATACGTTTCGTTTACTTTTTCTTTATTTACCGAAACAGAATTCTCTTTTAAAGCACGTCTTGCTTCTCCATTAGATACTAAAAAATTTGTTTTTGCTGCTAAAGCTGCAATCATATCCAGTCCATTATCAAAATCTGCTTTAGAAATTTCTGCTTGTGGTACACCTTCAAACACATCTAAAAAAGTAGCTTCATCAAGCGTTTTAATTTCAGTTTTAAAAGATTTGCTAAATAATATATTTGAGGCTTTTTCAGCATTTTCAAAATGCTCTTTAGAATGCGCCATAGTTGTGATTTCGCTTGCTAAACGCTTTTGTAATAATCTTAAATGTGGTGCTTTTTGATGTTCTTTTATTAAAGCTACAATATCTTCCTGAGTTAAAAACGTGAAAATTTTAATATACTTTTCAGCATCTTCATCGCTTGAGTTTAACCAATACTGATAAAATTTATAAGGAGAAGTTCTTTTAGCATCTAACCATACATTACCACCTTCCGATTTGCCAAATTTAGATCCATCACTTTTAGTAATTAAAGGGCATGTAATAGCAAATCCTTTCCCATTACCAATTCTACGAATCAATTCTGTTCCTGTTGTAATATTCCCCCATTGGTCACTTCCTCCCATTTGGATAGTACAATTATTCTCTCTAAATAAATGTAAAAAATCATAGCCTTGTACTAACTGGTAGGTAAACTCTGTAAAACTCATGCCTTCTGAAGATTCAGAAGAAATTCTATTCTTTACAGAATCTTTAGACATCATATAATTTACGGTTATATGCTTGCCAACATCCCGAATAAAATCAAGAAACGAAATGTCTTTCATCCAGTCATAATTATTTACTAATAATGCGGCATTTTCAGCATTACTTTCAAAATCTAAAAAATGAGCTAATTGGTTTTTTATCGCTTTTTGATTATAACGAAGTGTAGTTTCGTCTAATAAATTACGTTCATTAGATTTCCCCGAAGGATCTCCAATCATTCCAGTTGCACCACCAACCAATGCCACAGGTTTATGACCACAACGTTGATAATGTGCTAAAAGCATAATTGGCACTAAATTCCCTATATGCAAAGAATCTGCTGTAGGATCGAAACCTACATATGCACTACGCATGTTTTCCATTAAATGTTCTTTGGTTCCCGAAGTAACATCATGGATCATTCCTCGCCAACCTAACTCTTCAATAAAATTTTTAGCCATTTTAAATTATTATTTGAACAAATATAATTGTTTACTTTAATGATGAGAAAATAAAAATCATTAATTTAGTCTTATGATTTTAGTTACCGGAGGAACAGGATTAGTTGGCAGTCATTTACTTTATAAACTGGTAGAAAAGGGATATAAAGTTAGAGCGACATACAGATCTAAAAAAAAAATAGATCATGCTAAACATGTGTTTTCTTATTATACAACTCAGGTTGATGATCTTTTTTCACAAATTGAATGGGTTGAAGCCAATCTAAATGATATTCCTGCTTTAACTAAAGCTTTTAAAGATATTACGAAAGTCTATCATAGTGCTGCATTGGTTTCTTTTGATCCTAATGATTATTATACATTACGAAGAGTAAATATTGAAGGCACAGCAAATATTGTTAATTTATGTCTTACTCACAGCATTGAAAAATTATGTTACGTAAGCTCTATTGCAGCTATTGGTCATGGTGAACCTAATGATACTATAATAGACGAAAATACCAGTTGGATTCCAGAAGAAGA
>JAGLKH010000074.1 GCA_023141985.1 Flavobacteriaceae bacterium
AAGTTTTACCGTTGGAGATTTTAGGTTAGATGTGAATCTCATAACATTACGAATTGTTACTAATAACATTTCAACTTTCTACATCACAGGTCAAACCGAAAATTTAAATGTTGGATTTTTTGCAGGAGCAGGACGTTTTGAAGGCGAAAACTTAATTGCGCAAAACGTTAATATTTTTCATAGAGGCAGTAACGATATGATTGTAAATCCACAAGAATCCTTAACAGGCGAACTGCGTAGTACGGGAGATTTAATTTCTGTAAATCAACCTCCAGTTGTTACTGTAGAACAATTTTATACAGGGCGGCTTATTTTTGATTAAATAAAACTAATAAATGTTATTTGCACTATAGTTTTAAAATATTTTGCAACTAACATTTTGTTTTTTCAATTTATTAATTACTTTAGCCAAATAATTATGAAAACAACAGCAACTTTTACATATTATAACTGGTTTTATTTCTTTTTTAGCAAGAGGAACGAGATGTTATAGATGTAATTTATTAATCATAAATTAAAATATAGGTCTCGATGTTAAATCGAGACTTTTTTTGTTAATGAAACTTATTTTGAAAAGCTTTTTATCATATTCAAAATAATATGTTGAGATAAAGATGATAAAATCAGTAGCAATACAAGGCGTAAAAGGTTCATTCCATCATATAGTGTCAAAGCATTATTTTGATGACAGAATTACAATAAAAGAATGTTTGTCGTTCGATAAGGCAGTAGATAGTTTGCTTAAAAAAGAAAGTGATGCTGTTATTATGGCAATAGAAAACTCTATTGCAGGATCTATTATTCCAAATTACGCTTTAATAGATAACCATAATTTACACATTATTGGAGAATATTATTTAGATATTCAGCATCATTTAATGGCTTTGCCTAATCAAAGTATTGAGGATATTAAAGAAGTCTATTCACATCCAATGGCACTGTTGCAGTGTAAAGAATTTTTTAAAAACCATCCTCATATTAAATTAATTGAAGATAAAGATACAGCCGAAGTTGCACAAAGGATTCAAGAAAAAAAGGCAAAGAATATTGCTGCCATAGCAAGTAAATTAGCTGCCGAAATCTTTAAGCTCGATATTATAGCAAAAAGTATTCAAACGATAAAACATAATGAAACGCGATTTGTTATTGTAAAAAGAGAGAATCATGAAATTCCTGAAAATGAGATTAATAAAGCATCATTAAAGTTCGAACTGTCCTCAAAACGAGGAAGTTTAGCCACAATACTTAATGTAATGAGCGATTGTAAATTGAACCTCACAAAGATTCAGTCCTTACCAAAAATTGATACACCTTGGTTTTATGCGTTTTTTGTGGATGTTACTTTTGAAAATTATGATGACTTTAAAAAAGCTAAGTCTATCATAGAAATCATGGCAAAAGATTTTAAAGTTTTAGGCGAATATAAGAATGCAAAATTATGATTGAACCAGCAAATAGGTTACAAACCGTTGAAGAATATTATTTCTCAAAAAAACTACGAGAAGTAAACTTATTGTTAACTAGTGGCTTGCCAATTATTAATTTAGGTATTGGTAGTCCGGATTTACAGCCACCACAAAAGGTTATTACGGCACTTACTGAAGGATTATTAGATACAAATGCACATAAGTACCAAAGTTATCAAGGTTTGCCTGAACTTCGTGAAGCAATGGCTTCATTTTATCGTGATCAATATAATGTATCGTTAAGCCCTAAAACCGAAATTTTACCATTAATGGGAAGTAAGGAAGGTATTATGCATATTTCTATGGCATATTTAAATGAAGGTGATGAAGTGCTTATTCCAAATCCCGGATATCTAACCTATGCTTCTGTTACTAAATTATTAGGAGCAAAACCTGTGTATTATGATTTAGATAAAGATAATAATTGGCAACCTGATTTATTAGCATTAGAAAAGTCAGATTTAAGCAAAGTAAAACTCATGTGGATTAATTATCCACACATGCCAACCGGAGCTAATGCAACGTATAAGTTATTTGAAGATCTTGTTGCTTTTGCAAAACGAAATAATATTTTAATTATTAACGATAATCCTTATAGTTTTATTTTAAACGATGCACCTAAAAGCATTTTAAATGTTCATGGTGCAAAAGAAGTGTGCTTAGAGTTAAACTCATTAAGCAAAACCTTTAATATGGCAGGATGGAGAGTAGGGATGGTTTTAGGTGACCAACAGTATATTAAAAATATTTTAAAGGTAAAAAGCAATATGGATTCCGGAATGTTTTATGGCATTCAAAAAGGAGCAATAGAAGCTTTAAAATGTTCCGAAATGTGGTTTATAAGTTTAAATAGTGTTTACCAACAACGACGAGAATTGATATGGAAATTAGCAAAGGCATTAAACTGTACGTTCGATAAAAATGCTTCTGGACTTTTTGTTTGGGCAAAATTACCAGCATTTGTAAAAGCCGAAGAATTTGTAGATGTGATTCTTAAAAAAAATCACATATTTATTGCGCCAGGACCAATTTTTGGCAGTAATGGAGAAGGTTATGTAAGGTTTTCATTATGTGCTTCAACCGATGATATAGAAGAAGCAATAGCAAGAATTAGATAGTATGCAGTTGGCAGTCAACAGAAAAACTAAATAAAAATAATTAATAATTCTTCCCTTTGGGAAGATGTCTCGAAGAGACAGATGGGCATGAAAAATATTTATATCATTGGAATAGGATTAATTGGAGGAAGTTTCGCTTTAAACATTAAAAAGTTACATCCAAAAGCTACTATTTATGGAATTGATAATAACTCAGTACATCTAGAAGAAGCTCTTTCTCTTAATATTATTGATGTTAAGGCAGAGATTAATGATATTGAAAATGCCGATTTAGTTGTACTAGCAATTCCAGTAGATTCTTCAGTAACAGAACTCCCTAAAATTTTGGATAGTATTTCAGACAATACGTTAGTCATAGATGTTGGATCAACTAAAACGGATATTTGTAACATAGTGGCTAATCATCCTAAACGTAGAAATTTTCTAGCGACTCATCCTATTTCTGGAACTGAATTTTCAGGACCACAAGCAGCTTTTCTAGAATTATTTCAAAAGAAAACCAATATCATTTGCGAAGTAGAAAAAACGGCTTTCAAGCTTCAAGAAAAAGCATTAGAATTGTTTTTAGGAATGGGTTTGCGAATTAGATATATGAATCCAAAAGCACACGATAAGCACATTGCTTATGTGTCGCATTTATCTCACATTAGTTCTTTTATGTTAGGAAAAACAGTAATTGAAAAGGAAAAGAACGAACGCGATATTTTTGATATGGCAGGAAGTGGATTTGAATCAACAGTAAGATTAGCAAAAAGTTCTCCCGAAATGTGGACACCTATTTTTAAACAAAATAAAGACAATGTTATCGAAACATTAGAAGAATATATAAATAATCTCAATGAATTTAAAATCATGATGGAAAAAGATGATTTTGAAGCTGTTTTTAATGAGATGAAAAGCACAAACCACATAAAACAAATATTAAAAGGAATTGTATAATTAAACAAATTAATAAATAATAAATTGATTTTTTCCCTTTGGGAAAATGTCTGAAAGACAAATGGGCATATGGAAAACAAGAAAGAATTAAGAACATGGTTAGATAATTTTGGATTAAAACACCCTTTAGTTATTGCTGGACCATGTAGCGCAGAAACTGAAAAACAGGTTTTAGAAATCGCACATCAGCTAAAAGATAGTGACGCTACTGTATTTAGAGCAGGAATTTGGAAACCCAGAACCCGACCTGGAAATTTTGAAGGCGTTGGTGCTTTAGGTTTAAAATGGCTCCAAAAAGCGAAAGAAGAAACAGGAATGCTTATTACTACCGAAGTTGCCAATGCTAATCATGTAGATTTAGCGTTACAACATGATGTAGATATACTATGGATTGGGGCTAGAACTACTGTGAGCCCTTTTATTGTACAGGAAATAGCAGAAGCAATGAAAGGAACTGATAAACCTGTTTTAATAAAAAACCCTATAAATCCAGATTTGTCTTTGTGGTTAGGTGCTGTAGAACGTTTTTATACCGCTGGTGTAAAAAATTTGGGAGTTATTCATCGTGGATTTTCAACCTATGAAAAAACAAAATATCGTAACAACCCAGAATGGCAAATTGCTATCGATTTACAAAACCGTTTTCCAGATTTGCCACTTATTTTAGATCCTTCGCATATTGCTGGACGGCGTGATATTATTTTCGATTTAAGTCAAACAGCACTCGATTTAAATTATGATGGCTTAATGGTAGAAACGCATCATGATCCTGACAATGCATGGAGTGATGCTGCACAACAAATTACTCCGGATACTTTAATCAAATTTATGGAAGATTTAAAGATTAGAAAAGAAACGTCTAAAGAGGCCGAATACAATAATCTAATAAATACTTTGCGAACACAAATTGATGTAATTGATCATCAACTTATTGAAATTTTAGGTAAGCGCATGAAGGTTTCTGATGGAATAGGAACACTTAAAAAAGATAGTAATGTTGCTGTGCTTCAATCAAAAAGGTGGAATGAAATATTAGGTAAAATGATTTTAGAAGGAGAACAAAATAACTTAAGTGAAGAGTTTGTACTTAGAATGTTTAAGGCTATTCACCAAGAATCCATTAATCATCAGGAAAAGATATTCAAGCAATAAAAAAGAAGGCTCGCAATCGCGAGCCTTTTTTTGATTTTATAAAATACTATTACTTATTTCTTTTAAAAAGATATCTAGTAATAAAAATTCCTTTACCATCACCTTTTCCGCCTTCACTTTCTACAGCACTGGTTACAAAAGCTAATTCCCAACCTTCGACTATCATTGTATTTATTTTTGAAGA
>JAGLKH010000075.1 GCA_023141985.1 Flavobacteriaceae bacterium
TCATCTCTTTTAGATTTGTTTCTTTTATCTGTTTCTTTATCATCTGTTCTTAGAGATGTAAATTCTTTGTAATCTTTATCTTCAGAAGCAGAAATAATTCTAGATCTACCTATGCCATTTGGTACAATAGATTCTACACTTGTAATAACTTTGTATTCTACTTGGGCATTTAAATCAATAAAAGAAACAAAAGCCAAAGTAAAAACTAACAATAATTTTTTCATGTTGTTGAGTTTTTTAAAAATTAAGTAACGAATATACGTTTTTCTTATGTTTAAAAATTGTTATTTTGTTTTATAAATATAATGAATGACAGGAATTGTTTATAAATCTACTGGAAGTTGGTATACTGTTAAGACGCTTAATGGTAAGATTTATGAATGCAGAATAAAAGGAAAATTCCGTTTAAAAGGGATTAAAAGTACAAATCCAATTGCTGTTGGAGATTATGTAGAATTCGAGTTAGAAACAAAAACCAATACAGTTACAGGAGTTATTCATAATATAAGGGAACGTAAAAATTATATTGTTAGAAAATCGGTAAAACTTTCTAAACAAACACAGATAATAGCATCAAATATTGACCAGGTTTTTTTATTGATTACAATTAATAATCCACCAACATTCACCAGTTTTATAGATCGATTTTTAATAACAGCCGAAGCCTATTCCATTAAAACTATTTTACTTTTCAATAAAATTGATACTTATGATGAAGACACTTTATTAGAAGTAAAATACCTCGCCGCCTTATATAGAAAAATAGGTTATGAGTGTATAGGTATTTCAGCTAAAACAGGAAAGAATATTGATAAAGTAAAACTACTGATGAAAGATAAGGTAAGTATGTTTGCAGGACATTCAGGAGTTGGTAAATCTACTTTAATAAATGCAATAGAACCTGGCTTGAATTTGAGGACTAAAGAAATTTCATCACAACACTTACTAGGAAAGCATACCACCACTTTTGCCGAAATGTTTGATTTAAGTTTCGATGCTAAAATAATAGATACTCCGGGAATAAAAGGTTTTGGAGTCGTAGATATGGATAAAGAGGAAGTTGGCGATTATTTTCCAGAGTTTTTTAAGTTAAAAAAAGACTGTAAGTATAATAATTGTTTGCATGTAAAAGAACCTAAATGTGCCGTAAAAGAAGCTTTAGAAAAAGATGAGGTAGCCTATTCAAGATATAAGAGCTATTTACAAATTTTGGAAGGCGAAGAAGAACATTATAGAACTGATACCTGGGATAATCAGTAAGCAGTTTCCAGTTTCAGTATGCAGTTTAATTAAAAAGATCTCCTCGATGCTCTGCGTCGAGGTTTCCGATGAAATTGTCATTCTCGTGAAAACGGGAATCTAAAATAAATATATAATTAATATTCCCTTTCCTTTGGAGAGGGTTAGGGAGAGGTATGAAAGCAGTTATACAAAGAGTAAGTAAAGCAAGCGTAACTATAGAAGGAGAAAAAGTTGCCTCAATAAATAATGGATTATTAATTCTGTTAGGAATAGTTAATGAAGACACACAAGAGGACATTAATTGGCTTTCTAATAAAATTGCAAACCTGCGTATTTTTGAAGATCATAAAGATGTAATGAATAATTCGCTTTTAGATATAGATGGTGAAGCTATTGTAGTAAGTCAGTTTACACTACATGCAAACACAAAAAAAGGAAACAGGCCAAGTTATATAAAAGCTGCGAAACCTGATATAGCTATTCCTCTTTATGAAAATTTTGTAAAGCAACTAGAAATAGATTTAGGTAAAAAAATTCAAACAGGACAATTTGGAGCAGATATGAAAGTAGAGTTGCTAAATGACGGCCCTGTGACTATAATTATTGATTCTAAACAAAAAGAATAAAGCTGTATTTATTTACTAATTGTAATATAGTTTAAGCCTTATTTTCTTATCTTTGATGTAAGTTTTTTTTGATTTATAAAGTATAATGCCTATTTAGTATAACATGACTTTTCTCATAGAATAATGGGTTGTTTTAGGATACATTTGATGTTTTATTAAAAATAAAAAACAAGGGTGAGAATTCAAAAATTTAAAGCAACAAATCAAAATTTGATTGAATCTTTAACCTTGTTTCAAAATACTGGCACATGAATATTAAAAATTTTATGAGTGTTTTACTTCTGTTTATAACATTCAATATCTTTTCTCAAGACGATTTATATTCTTCCTTAACAATTGCTCCAGAATTAAAAGAAAATGCTAATGCTATTATTAGGAATCATGATATTATAATAGAATTGCATAGTTATGCAAATATGACAGTTAAGGCTAAAAGAGTTATTACTATATTTAATAAAAACGGGTTGAAGCATTTGGATTCATATATTTATTATGATCCTGAAATAAAAGTTAAATCTATTAGTGCTTTGGTTTATAATGCATTTGGAAAAGAGATCAAAAAATTTAAAAGGAAAGATTTTAAAGATTATAGTGCTTCAGGCAGCAATTTATATTCTGATAATAGAGTTTTGGCATTAGATTATACACCAATAGATTATCCTTTTACGTTTGTATTTGAAACGGAAATTCAAACCAATTCGACGGCTTTTATTCCAAGATGGTATCCAGTTGAAGGCTACTTTATTAGTGCTGAAAACTCATCTTATAAAGTTATTAATCATCAAAATGTTAATCTTGATGTTAAGGAATATAATATTGATATTGAGGGTATTGAAAACTTATCTAATGGAAATACAATTTATTTTGAAGCAAAGAATTTGAGTGCATTTAAATGGGAATCTTTAAGCCCGGCATTTAATAAATTTGCTCCAATTGTTAGGGTCGCTCCTCAAAAATTCAGATTAATTGATGTTGATGGTTATGCCGAAAATTGGAACGATTTTGGAAAATGGAATTATGACAATTTGCTAATTGGGAGAAATGATTTACCAGAAAGTGCAAAAACCGAAGTTGCAAACTTAGTTCAAGGAATCGATAACCCCATTGAAAAAGCTAAAATCATATACCAATATGTACAAGATAAAACAAGATACATAAGTATTCAATTGGGAGTAGGTGGATGGCAACCTATGTTGGCATCAAAGGTAGATGAAGTGAGTTATGGCGATTGTAAAGCGTTAACTAATTACACTAAAGCTCTTATGGAAAGTCAGGGCATTATCGCCTATTATACGGTTGTTTATGGAGATAATGATGTTAGAGATATTGAATCAGAATTTGTAGGAATGCAAGGGAATCACGTAATACTAAACCTTCCAAATGAAGGCAATTCCATTTGGCTAGAATGCACAAGCCAAAAAGTCCCGTTTGGTCATATAGTAAATTTCACAGATGATAGAGATGTACTTGTAATAACACCTGAGGGAGGTCGTATAGAGCATACTAGAGTGTATAGTAGCAAAGA
>JAGLKH010000076.1 GCA_023141985.1 Flavobacteriaceae bacterium
CAATATGATGATAGATTAGATCGCGTTGTTGATAGTGATCACAAAGATAGAGTAACTTATTATCAAAAATATTGGAGTTATATAAATGGATCATCCTTGGATTCAATAGAAATCAATAATGATAAGGATCAAATAGAAATAACAGAAAAAATAATTATAAAATCACCTTCATATGCTGTTTCTGCTGGAGATAAGTTTCTTGTTATGCCTAATATGTTTAACCGTTTTACGAATATACCTCCAAGATATTCCGAACGCAAATTACCTTTTGTAATTCAACGCGGTTTTTATGATGAAGATGAATATATTTTAAATATTCCGGAGGGCTTTACAATAGATGCATTAATGGAAGACAAAGAAATTACATCTCAATTTGGTGTTTATAAAGTTGAATTTGAAAAGCTTAGTGAAACACAAATAAAATATAAGCGCTCTTTAGAAATTGTTAAAGGCAATTATGAAAAGGAAGATTATAAAGCGTATCGCAGTTTTAGAAGAAAAATAGCAAAAGCCGATAAATCATCTTTTGTCCTCAATAAAATAAACTAACCAATTACAATTATGAAAAAAATCATTCTTATTCTTGTAACTATAATAGCTTCAAACATTATAAATGCGCAAGATTATAAATTTGGCAAAGTGTCATTAGATGAGGTAAAAAATAATGTGTATGCAAAAGATACATCAGCTAGTGCAGTAATACTTCATAAATCAAGAAGAACATATTTTAACCATGATGCTACAGATGGTTATGTAATTGTTACTGAAATCCATGAACGTATAAAAATTTTAAATAAAGATGGGTTGGACTATGGGACAAAAGAGATTGGATTGTTTAAATCGGGAAGCAATAAAGAAAGACTGAGTAGTATAAAAGCCTATACTTATAGTGAGGTAGAAGGGAAACTTAAATCTGAAAAGCTCAAAAAAAATGGGGTCTTTAAAAATGAAGTGTCTGATAATTGGAATGAGACGTCGTTTACAATGCCTAATGTAAAAGTGGGTTCAGTAGTAGAATGGACCTATAGGATAACCTCTCCTTTTTGGAAGATTGATGATTTAATAATTCAGGCAGATATACCAACAGCTCACTATTTTGGTAAAATAGAAAGGCTTTCCTATTTTAATTTTCAGAGAATAGTAAAGGGAAGGTTTAATGTTGTGCCTAAAGAATATAAAGAGCCAAGAAGCCTTAATGTAAGTTGGGAACAATCCACTAATAGAGCTTTAACCCAAACAACAAAATCTGCAACTAGACAAACAACCGAATACGTTACCGAATATGAACTTAGAGATATACCTGCTTTAAAAGAAGAACCATATGTAGATAATATAGATAACTATAGATTTTTAATTACATATGAGTTAATGTCTACTGAGTTTCCAAACAATGGTTTAAAAAAGTATTCTACATCATGGGAAGAAGTCGTTAAAACAATAAATAAATCTAAATACTTTGGTGAACAAATAAAAAAAACACGATTTTTAAAAGATGATGTTTTACATTTAAAGTCTATGGGAACTGCACCATTAGAAATTACAAATAATGCTTTTGATTTTGTAAAAAATAAGATGAGTTGGAATGGTAAAAAAGCAGTAGTTACAAGAGATGGTATTCAAAAAGCATATAAAGAGAATACTGGAAGTTCTGCACAAATCAATTTAATGCTTGTTATGTTATTAAGAGAGTGTGGTGTTAAAGCAAACCCTGTGTTAGTTAGTACACGAGACCACGGATTTCCTGTGTTTCCGACATTGGACGGTTTTAATTATGTAATTGCATGTGTCGAAATTGGGGGCAAAGACATTTTGTTGGATGCTACCGAAAAATTGAATATTCCGGGAATCTTGCCAGAACGTGCATTAAACTGGGAAGGAACTTTAGTGTTAGAAGATGACCGAACGAGAAAGATTAATTTATATCCAAATAAGTTAAGCCAGGCAAATACAATTATGAATGTAATAATAAATGAAGATGGTAGTTTAGAAGGTAAGCAAAGATCCAACTTTACAGATATGGAAGCTTTAAAATATAGAAAAAATTATAAAAAGTATAACAAAGAAGAATACATAGAAGATATAATAAATACTTATGCCTTTGATGATTTAATTGATTTTGAGGTTAAAAACATAGAAGAGTTAAATAAGCCTATAATGGAGACTTATGCATTCGAATTTGATGAAGGAGTAGATGTAATTGGTAATGAAATCTATATTTCACCATTACTTTTCCTAAAAATACAGTCAAATCCATTTAAATTAGAAGAACGAAATTATCCTGTTAATTTTGTATATCCTCAAAGTAGAAAAAAAATAATCAATATTAAAACACCACAAGGGTATCAAGTAATGTCATTACCTAAACCCATAAAAGTATCTTTACCAGATGGAATGGGGTCTTTTTTATTTAATATAAATGAAGCAAAAGGAAGCATTAACGTGATAACCGATTTTAAAATTAATAGAGCCATAATTCCTGCGTATAAGTATTTAGAATTAAAAGAATTCTATAATCAACGTGTAATGAAAGAAGCCGAAAAGATAGTTTTAACAAAAATATAATGAACATACAAAACGCACAACAAGCCGTTGACGATTGGATTAAAGCACATGGAGTTCGTTATTTTAACGAGCTCACTAATATGGCACAACTTACCGAAGAAGTAGGTGAAGTAGCACGTATTATTGCCAGACGTTATGGAGAGCAAAGCGAAAAAGAAAGCGATAAAGATAAAGACCTGGGTGAAGAATTGGCAGATGTTATGTTTGTGGTATTATGCCTTGCTAATCAAACAGGAATAAATTTACAAGAAGCTTTTGATAAAAAACTAGCTTTAAAAGCTAAAAGAGATCACGACAGGCATCATAAAAACAAAAAATTAAAATAAATTTATTATTCCTGCATGTCACATTGAGCGCAGTCGAAATGAAGGCAGGAAATCGTAAGATTCAGCGCAGCTAATCCATCGTAATATGAACTTGAAACTTCAAAAATCAATAGTAAATCTTAAATCTGTAATAACTATTACTGGTTCTAAAAGCGAATCTAACAGATTATTGCTATTACGAGCATTATATCCTGAGATGAAAATTGAGAATCTATCAAACTCTGATGATTCTCAACTCATGCAAAAGGCATTACAATCATCGGAAAACATAATAGACATTCATCATGCAGGTACAGCAATGCGGTTTCTAACAGCATATTTTGCAACTCAAGATCAAAGAGAAATTATTTTAACAGGTTCTGGCAGAATGCAAGAACGACCAATACAAATATTAGTAGAAGCTTTACAGCAATTAGGAGCAGATATTAGTTACGAAAAGAAAGAAGGATTTCCTCCTTTAAAAATTAAAGGAAAGAAGCTTACAAAAAATAAAGTAAC
>JAGLKH010000077.1 GCA_023141985.1 Flavobacteriaceae bacterium
ACTAAGCTTATAACCATAGGATCACTGGTTACTTTTTTTGGATCGGCTTTTGTAGTTTATTTAGTTTTTAATTTAAGCTGGGAAATATCTTTTTTGTTTTCGGCTTTAATTATAGTTACAGGACCTACAGTTATTACACCAATTTTGCGACATATTCCTCTCAAAAAAGACATCTCAGCAGTTTTAAAATGGGAAGGGATATTAATCGATCCAATAGGCGCATTAGTTGCTGTACTTGTTTTTGAGTTTATAAGTGTTGGTAGCGGTGGCGAGTTCACTAAAACAGCACTTTTAGAATTTGGAAAAATAGTGTTATTTGGATCCACCTTTGGATTTACATTTGCTCACGCACTTAATTTTTCAATAAACAGAAAATGGATACCTCATTATTTATTAAATGTTTTTGCTTTAGCTTCTGTTTTAGGAGTTTTTGTTTTGTCAGACATTTTCGCACATGAATCAGGTCTATTAGCTGTTGTGGTTATGGGAATGGTTTTAGGAAACTCCAATTCAACCTACTTAAAAGAACTACTTTACTTTAAAGAATCTTTAAGTATACTCCTTATTTCTATTTTATTCATATTGCTCTCGGCCAATATTAATATAGAAGACATGTTACTAATATATAATTGGAAAACAGCAATCCTATTTATAATTGTGGTTTTTGTAATACGGCCATTAGGTGTGTTTTTAAGTTCAAGAGGCTCCGGTTTAAAATTAAACGAAAAATTATTTATAAGCTGGGTAGGACCCAGAGGAATAGTAGCAGCAGGAATAGCATCTTTATTTGGACTAAAACTTGTTAAAGAAGGTGTTGAAGGAGCGGAATACATTACCCCTTTGGTATTTATGATTGTTCTTGGAACAGTTTTATTAAACGCAACCACAGCACGACTCTTCGCAAGAATAGTTGGCGTATTTTTAAAGAAATCTGAAGGAATTTTAATACTTGGAGCCTCCGAAGTTTCTCGTTTAATAGCAGGTTATTTAAAAAAGAACAACAGACATGTGGTCTTGATTGACAGCAATCATGTTAATATAGCAAAAGCAAAAGAAATAGGGCTGGAGGCATTAAACACAAATATTTATTCAGAAAGATTAACAGATAATATAGAGCTTAGCGATATAGGATTTTTAATGGCATTAACAGGTAATGCCGACATTAACAAATATGCCATTAATAAATTTAGCAAGCAGTTTGGAGAGAATGGAGCATTTAGACTTGTAACCGAAGAAGAAATGAGCGACCCAGAAAACAACCCAAAAGAAGGTTTGTTTTCTCATACAGATGATTTTGTTTTATTAACTCAAACCGTAAAAAAATATCCGGTAATCCATGAAATAGAGATTAAAGATAAATCTCATTATGAAAGCCTTATAGAGGTTACGATTAATGACAAAAACACAATCCCTTTGTTTTTGAAAGACACGAATGGTAAGTTAGAAATTATTTCGTCTTATAGCAAAAACAGAAATGAAATTGTTACAGGTTGCCGATTAGTATATTTAGGAAAGCAGATAGAACATTTATAATAAAATTAATTAATATATAAACTTATGAAACTACAAAAAACTTTATTAATCTTGCTTGTAATTATTGGAGTTGTAATGATTGTATTAGGGATAAGAGCAAAAATTCTTCCACCACCGTTAACAGGTGTCGGATTTTTTATTATTGCATATGTTTTAAACCAATCAATTAAAAAATAGTATAAATCTATTTATTATGTTTAATCGTTGAGCTTTAAAACAGCCATAAATGCTTGTTGAGGTATTTCTACATTACCAACTTTACGCATACGTTTTTTCCCTTTTTTCTGTTTTTCAAGAAGTTTACGCTTTCGGGAGATGTCTCCGCCATAACATTTTGCAGTTACATCTTTACGTAAAGCTTTAATGGTTTCTCTTGAAATAATTTTTGCCCCAATTGCAGCTTGTATTGGAATATCAAACTGTTGTCGAGGGATTAGTTTTCTAAGTTTCGCACACATTTTTTTACCAATATTGTGAGCATTATCCGCATGTATTAATGAAGAAAGGGCATCAACCGGCTGAGAGTTTAATAAAATATCAACACGAACTAATTTTGAAGTCCGCATTCCGATAGGATGGTAATCAAAAGAGGCATAACCTTTAGATACCGTTTTTAATCGGTCGTAAAAATCAAACACAATTTCCGCTAAAGGCATATCGAAATTTAACTCAACACGCTCGGTAGTTAGATAGGTTTGGTTCGTTATAATGCCACGTTTATCTATACACAGTTTCATTACATTACCAACAAAATCTGCTTTAGTAATAATAGAAGCTTTTATATAAGGCTCTTCAACGCGATCTAAGCCGGAAGGGTCTGGCAAATCGGCTGGATTATTTACTATTATAGCGGTATTAGGGTGCTTTCGGGTAAAAGCATGATAACTAACGTTTGGAACTGTTGTAATAACAGTCATATTAAATTCACGTTCTAATCGTTCTTGAATAATTTCAAGATGTAACATTCCTAAAAAACCACAACGAAAACCAAAACCTAAAGCCGCAGAACTTTCCGGTTGAAAAACTAAAGAAGCGTCGTTAAGCTGCAATTTTTCCATAGAATTACGAAGCTCCTCGTAATCCTCTGTATCAACAGGATAAATTCCTGCAAAGACCATTGGTTTTACATCTTCAAACCCTTCAACAGCATTAGTTGTTGGCGTTTTGGCATCTGTGATAGTATCGCCAACTTTTACGTCGCGAGCGTCTTTAATACCTGTAATTAGATAACCTACATCGCCTGTTTTTATTTCCTTTTTAGGAACTTGTTTAAGTTTTAAAGTTCCTACCTCATCTGCCGAATATGTTTTCCCTGTTGCTAAAAATTTAACCTGCTGCCCCTTTTTAATAGAGCCGTTTAATACTCTAAAATAAGTCTCAACACCACGAAAAGAATTGTAAACGGAATCAAAAATTAACGCTTGCAAAGGCTCATTAGGATTTCCCTTTGGGGCAGGAATACGCTCAATAATAGCAGATAGAATCGCTTCAATACCAAGTCCGGTTTTTGCACTTGCCGGAATAACTTCACCAGGATCGCAACCTAATAAATCAACAATATCATCGGTTACTTCTTCCGGATTAGCACTTGGTAAATCTATTTTATTAAGTATTGGAATAATTTCTAAATCATTTTCTAATGCTAAATATAAATTAGAAATAGTTTGAGCCTGAATACTTTGTGCGGCATCAACAACCAATAAAGCGCCTTCACAGGCAGCGATAGATCGAGAAACTTCATAAGAAAAATCGACGTGACCGGGAGTGTCAATTAAATTTAAAATATAATCTTCACCCTTATAAGTATATTCCATTTGTACCGCATGAGACTTTATAGTTATACCACGTTCTCTTTCCAGATCCATGTTATCCAAAAGCTGGTCTTTCTTCTCACGATCTGTAACAGAGCCGGTTTCTTCCAGCAATCGATCCGCAAGCGTACTTTTTCCGTGGTCTATATGTGCAATAATGCAAAAATTTCTAATTTCCTTCATAAGGTCAATTCATCTGTGAAAAGATTTTGCAAATATAGTTGATTTATTGAGCATTAAGTGTTTTTATTGTCAACAAAAATTACGGTTTTCCAGTAATTAAAAGTGCAAAACAAATAGTATCTTGTGCCATTAAATATTTTGATTTGAAGCTAATTAACAAATTTGTTTTTACAATTTCATGTATTTTGCTTTCCGTGTCAGTATTTGCACAGCAGTTTTCAATTATGGGAAAGATTATAGATGAATCGAGTCACTCTATTGCTTACGCAAATATTTTATTATTAAAAACACAAGACTCCACAATTGTTACAGGAACAATTTCTGACGATTTCGGAAAATTTATATTCAATGAAATAGATTCCGGAAACTACATTATTAAAGTAAGTTTTATTGGCTTTGAAGATTTTTTTCAAAAAGTGTCGGTACAAGATAATACGGAACTTAAAACCATCTTGTTAAAAGAATCTACAGAAACATTAAGTGAAGTAGAAATTATTTATAAGAAACCTACATTTAAGAGAGAAGCAGACCGCTTAATATTTAATGTTGAGAAAACGGCACTTATTGAAGGGACAATGCTCCAGGTTCTTAAAAGCACACCCGGCGTTTTAGTTTTAGATAGTGGAATTAGTATTAAAGGTTCTGAGCCAACGGTATATATTAATAATAGAAAAGTTCAATTAAACTCGGACGAATTGGTACAACTATTAGAAAGCTCTTCGGCGAATAATATAAAATCAGTTGAGGTCATTACAAACCCTTCAGCAAAATATGATGCAGATACTGGAGTCGTTTTAAATATTGTAATGAGTAAAAACCTAATTACAGGCTATAGAGGATCAATATTTACTAATTATACTCAAGGTGTTTTTCCCAGATATAAAATTGGGACAGGTCATTTTTTTAAGAATTCAAAAATCAGCCTTAATCTTAATTATAACTACACCAATAGCAAGATTAACAGAGATGGTGACGATGCTGTTAACTACTTAGACAGCAATAATACCATAGACGAAATCTGGAGATCTAAAACCAATAGAAATACATGGTTCGAGACGCATAATCTTAACTTTAATTTCGATTATTTTATTGATGAGAATAACACCTTAAGCGTGTCTTCATCTATGCTGTTTCTTCCGTATTTTAAATATCGTGTTTTTAACAATACTGTTATTACAGACGATAATTCGCTTTTTTTGTTTCGTTTTGATTCTAATAATTTATCAAGAGACAATAAACAAAATCTCGGTTTTGATTTAGATTATACACACCAGTTTAAAAAGGGACAATTATCGTTTAATACACATTTTACAACGTATGATTACGAGAGGGTTCAAAATGTTTTTAGTGATTTTTTCGATCAAAGTAATGCTTTTGAAAGCTCATCTGCTTTTAATACAAACTCTAATCAAGACACAAAGATTTTTACATCTAAAATAGATTATAGTTTACCAATAAATAAAACTTCTAATTTTGAAGCAGGAGTTAAATATTCTAATATTAAAACGGAAAGTGATATCACTCAATTTGATATTGATGTTAATACGGGCAACGAGCAAATTGATCTTCAAAATTCAGATGCTTTTGACTATGATGAAAAAGTATTTGCCGGTTATTCTAATTATAGTTTAGATACAGATAAATGGAGCTTAAGCTTAGGCTTACGTGTCGAGCAAACTGATATTAAAGGTGTTTCAATTTCTAATAATGAAACTAATATCCAAGACTATTTTGAATGGTTTCCCAGTGCCAGCTTACAATACAATATTTCGGAGCAATTCAATATATATACCAATTATAGGAGAAGTATTAATCGACCAGCTTACACAGATTTAAATCCATTTCAGTTTTTCTTAAACGAGAGCATTGTAGTTGTTGGCAACCCAAGCTTAACACCAGTTTTTAAAGACCATTATGTGATTGGCGTAACATTGTCAAAAAATTTCACAGTAGAAGCATATTATCAAAATTATGATGGTAATATTTCTGAATTACCCATACAAAACAATGAGACAAACATTATTTTCTTTACCCCTGTTAACTTAGATAAAAAAATAGAATTTGGGTTTGATTTCTCAGCTTATTTTAAAGCCACTAAGGATTGGTCTGTATATTTTGTTACATCGTTCTATAACATTGAAGAAGAAACTAATTTTGGAAATGGTTTTGTAAAACAAGACCAATGGTCTAATTACAGTGAACTACAAAATGATTTTACGTTTTTAAAAGACAAAAGTTTAACCGTAAATTTAACTTTAACATGGGCAGGTAAAAACCTTCAAGGTTTATCTATTGTTGAAGACAGGT
Source organism: Flavobacteriaceae bacterium (assembly GCA_023141985.1). Taxonomy (GTDB): domain Bacteria; phylum Bacteroidota; class Bacteroidia; order Flavobacteriales; family Flavobacteriaceae; genus PRS1. The sequence continues at coordinate 5,835 of JAGLKH010000077.1, forward strand.
TGGTTTCAGACTTGTCAATTTCAAAAACTATTTTAAAGAAAAAAGGTATTATTTCATTAACAATAAGCGATTTGTTTAATGAACAAGACTACAAGGTTTCAAATCAATATTTAAATCAATTCAATACTAGATTTATAAATTCTGACAATCGCTATATAGGGCTTGGTTTTCGCTATAAATTTGGAAACACAAAATTATCTGCAAATGAGCACTCAACTTCTATAGAAGAAAGAGAAAGATTGGACACTAAACACTAATCTTGCCACTCTGCAATAAACAAGTTGGTGTCATGACCTCCACCGTTATTTCTGTTTGATGAAAAAATTAGCTTTTTACCATCATTAGAGAATACAGGAAAGGCATCAAAAGTTTCTCCATGAGTAATACGCTCCAGGTTTTTACCATCAATATCTATCATGTACAAGTTAAACGGGAAACCGCGTTCGGCTTCGAAGTTTGAAGAAAACAAAATTTTCTTTCCTGAAGGATGAAAAAACGGACTCCAATTAGCATTTCCAAGATATGTTAATTGCTTTAATTCACTGCCATCGGCATTACAAATATAAAGCTCCATATTGGTTGGTTGTACTAAGCCATCAGCTAATAAATCTTTGTACTCTTTGATTTCATCTTCAGTTTTAGGTCTTGACGAACGGAAGATAATTTTTGTTCCATCTGGCGAAAAGAAAGCACCTCCATCATAACCTAATTCGAAAGTAATTTGTTTAACACCGCTTCCGTCAAGATTCATAGTATATAAATCTATATCTCCATTTCGAGTAGAGGTAAAAACAATCTTATCGCCTTGTGGAGATACTGTTGCTTCTGCATCATACCCTTTTTCTGTAGTGAGTTGGTTTACAATATTACCTTGTAAATCGGCAACAAAAATATCATAGGTGTCATAAATAGGCCATACATATTTTCCTTCCTTACGCAAAGGTGCTTCAGGACATTCATCTCCACCTAAATGTGTCGATCCGTAAACAAAATGTTTATTGTCTGGTAAAAAGTATGCGCAAGTTGTTCTCCCTTTTCCAGTGCTAATCATTGGCGGAATAATACTATCAAAAGTCTCATTGGCATTCATTAAAAACATTTGATCACAAGCTACATTCCAGTTCTTGTTGTTTGATTGAAATATAATTTGTTTATCATCAAAACTCCAATAAGCTTCAGCATTATCACCACCAAAAGTCACTTGCCTTAATGATTTAAAATGTATTTCTTCAGGAAATATTAATGCGTTCTTCTCTTCTATAACCTCGGATGTTGAATTTGTAGATGTGTTTTTGCCATCTTTACAAGATGCTAAAACTAAAACGATTAAAAGTAAACAGATGCGCTTCATAAGATTAAATATCACTAATTTTGTGTAAAATTAATATTTAAAAAATGAAACGATTAATAATTCTTATGTTTTTTATGGGACTATTTGCCTGTAACAAAGCCTATAAACCAGAAAACAAAATACAGGAAGACGTTAGCTTTTTAGCAGATGATAAATTGGAAGGAAGAGAAACCGGAACCAAAGGAGAAAAAGAAGCGGCCGAATTTATTGCAAAAAGATTTGAAGAACTTGGTCTTGAACCAAGAGGAACAGATGGATTTTATCAGGATTTTACTTTCAAACCAAAAACCGACCCTCATTCGGAAGTAAAATATAGCGAAGCTAATTCTGACAGCACAATTACAGGCAGAAACATATTAGGCTATATAAACAACTCAGCCTCACAAACCATTGTGGTAGGTGCGCATTATGATCATTTGGGCTATGGAGCGGAAGGCTCACTTTATAGAGGTGAGGAAAAAGCCATACATAATGGCGCTGATGATAACGCAAGTGGTGTTGCTGTAATGCTAAATTTAGTAAGCAAACTTAAAGAAACTAACACAAGTAACAATTACTTATTTATGGCATTCTCAGGAGAAGAAATGGGTCTTTTAGGATCCAATTATTTTGTGAAGAACACCACAATAAATTTAGACTCAATAAACTATATGTTAAATATGGACATGGTGGGTAGATTAAAGGCCGATAGCACTTTAGCTGTCTATGGAGTGGGAACGTCGCCTATTTTCAAACAAGTTATTAATGCCAACAATAATAATTTTAAAATTATTGAAAAAGAATCTGGCGTTGGCCCGTCCGATCACACCTCTTTTTACTTAAGCGATATTCCTGTCTTGCATTTTTTTACCGGACAACATGAAGATTATCACAAGCCAAGTGACGATTCGGGTTTATTAAATTATGAGGGAATGGAATACATCTCTAATTATATTTTTGACATTATTACAGATATTAATGATAATGGGGAATTAGCATTTAGAAAAACTAAAAATGAGAGCGATGACGCTCCACGTTTTAAAGTAACTCTTGGTGTTGTTCCCGATTATATGTTTGACGGAAAAGGTATGCGATTAGATGGTGTAAGTGAAGAGAAGCCAGCACAAAAAGCAGGCCTGCAAAAAGGAGATATTGTAGTTCAATTAGGAGATATAGAAATAATAGATATGATGAGCTATATGAAAGCGTTATCAAAATTTGAAAAAGGAAATACAACGACTGTAAAATTTGATAGAAATGGAGAGATTATTGAAGCCGAAGTTACGTTTTAATTAATAGAAATATAGAAGCCTGATTAAAATTGACAACATAGAATTACCAGATTTCCCACTACTTCTTGCTCCAATGGAAGATGTTAGCGACCCTCCTTTTCGTGCTTTATGTAAAGAACAAGGCGCAGATGTTGTTTACACCGAGTTTATTTCCAGTGAAGGCTTAATTCGAGATGCCGTAAAAAGTACAATGAAGTTAGACATCTATGAAAAAGAGCGGCCGGTTGGCATACAAATTTTTGGAGCGAATTTAGATAGTATGTTACAATCGGTTGAGATTGTAGAAAAATCGAACCCGGATATTATTGATATTAATTTTGGATGCCCGGTTAAAAAAGTTGTGTCTAAAGGCGCGGGTGCAGGTATTTTAAAGGATATAGATTTAATGGTATCCCTTACTGCAGCGATGGTAAAACGCACACGCTTACCAATTACGGTTAAAACACGTTTAGGTTGGGATCACAATTCAATAAAAATTGTTGAGGTTGCCGAAAGGCTTCAGGACGTAGGTTGTAAAGCGATTTCAATACATGGCAGAACGAGAGCTCAAATGTATAAAGGAGAAGCGAATTGGGCGCCAATTTCCGAGGTAAAGAACAATCCACGAATGCACATTCCTGTATTTGGTAATGGTGATGTTAATACCCCGGAGAAGGCCATGGAAATGAGAGATAAATACGGTTTAGATGGTGCCATGATTGGTCGGGCAAGTATTGGAAACCCTTGGTTTTTTAAGCAGGTGAAACACTATTTTAAAACTAACGAAAAGTTATCTCCAATATCACTTGAGGAAAGAGTTGATGCTGCAAAGCGGCATTTACAAATGGCAATAGATTGGAAAGGTGAAAAACTTGGAGTTTTTGAAACCCGAAGACATTACACCAACTATTTTAGAGGTATTCCACATTTTAAAGAATATAGAATGAAAATGGTAACTAGCGATGACGCTAAAGATGTTTTTGAAGTTTTAGATGAAGTTTTAGATAAATTTTCGAACCACGAATTTGTTTAACCCAAATTGTGCATTAGAAAATCTATTACATCTTAAAACCACCGCAAAATATATCGTTTCACTACTTTTTTAAGTTTAACCA
>JAGLKH010000078.1 GCA_023141985.1 Flavobacteriaceae bacterium
TTCAAAAGACACATCTTTAATTCCTGAAGCATCCAAATCTAATTCTTTAGCTAAAAACTGAATCCCATTAATTTCGGTTAATTCATTTTTAAGTTCTCCTATTATGTTTTTAGCTTTATCCTTTAATAAAGATTCTATCTGCTTCTTTAACTTGTTATTTTCATCTTGCAAATCGGTTACTGCTTTAACAGGGTCTTTAGTGTTATTTAACAAATCCTTTATCTCGAATAGCGATCTGTTATTCTCAAAATAAAAATCCTTAACTGCATCATTTGTTATCGCTTCGATACGACGTATTCCAGCAGCAATTGCACTTTCCGATTTAATTTTAAAATGCCATAAACCAGCAGTGTTTTGAACATGTGTTCCGCCGCAAAGTTCTATAGATTGTCCAAAACGAATAGTTCGAACAGCATCTCCATATTTTTCTCCAAATAAAGCTATAGCACCATCTTGCAATGCTTTTACCATTGGTATACTTCTGTTTTCTTCCAAAGGCAGTTTCCCTTCAATGCGAGCATTTACAAAATTCTCTACATCTCGTAATTGCTCTGTAGTTACTTTAGTAAAATGTGAGAAATCAAAACGCATATATTTTGAATGTACTGCCGAACCCTTTTGTTCTACATGATTGCCCAGAACTTCTCTTAAAGCTTGATGTAATAAATGTGTTGCTGTATGATTGCAAGCTGTTCTATAACGTTGTTTAGCATCTACAACAACTTTCAATGTTTCAGATAAATTCTTTGGAAGGTGCTTTACAAAATGTATAATAATATTGTTTTCCTTTTTAGTATCTATAATGTAAATCACATCAGCATTGGGTACTTCTATATAACCTTTATCTCCAACTTGCCCTCCTCCTTCCGGGTAAAATGGCGTTAAATTAAACACTAACTGATACATTTCCCCTTCTTTTTTAGAAACTACTTTTCTATATCGAGTTAGTTTAACATTGGCTTCAAGAATATCGTAACCTATAAATTCTTGTTCAGCATCTTCAACTAAAATCGTCCAGTCATCAGTTGTGATTTCACCTGCTGCCCTGGAACGATTTTTTTGTTCTTGTAATAACTCATTAAACCTCTTAATATCTACTTCAAAATCATTTTCAGAAGCAATTAATTCGGTTAAGTCTATAGGAAACCCGTAAGTGTCATATAATTCAAAAGCCATTTCTCCTTTAATAATCCTTTTTGTATTGATTCCTGGGGTTGACTCTATAACTTTTGAAGCTTTTATATATTGATCTAAAATCAAAATTCCAGAATCAATAGTTCTTAAAAACGATTGTTCTTCTTCTTTAATAACGTTTTCAATAAGTTGTTTCTGATCTTTTAGTTCTGGAAAGGCTGTTCCCATTTTTTTACTCAAAACTTCAACTAATCTATAAATAAAAGGCTCTTTTTTATCTAAAAAAGTAAATCCGTAACGTACAGCGCGACGCAAAATTCTACGAATCACATAACCTGCTCCTGTGTTGCTTGGCAGTTGTCCATCTGCTATAGAAAAGGCCACTGCACGAACGTGATCTGCAATAACACGTATTGCAATATCTGTTTGTTCAACTTTTCCATATGTTGTATTAGTAATAGTTTCAACTTCACTAATAATTGGAGTAAACACATCGGTATCATAATTAGACTGTACACCTTGAAGCACCATGCACAAACGTTCAAAACCCATTCCTGTATCTATATGCTTGTTTGGTAAACTTTCCAGAGTACCATTGACTTTTCGGTTATACTGTATAAAAACCAAATTCCATAATTCTACAACATGAGGATGGTCTTTATTTATCAAATCTTTGCCTGCAATTTTAGCTTTATCTTCATCGCTACGTATATCTACATGAATTTCACTACATGGACCACAAGGTCCTTGCTCGCCCATTTCCCAAAAATTGTCTTTTTTGTTACCCATAAGAATACGCTCTTCAGGAATAATAGCTTTCCAAAAATCGTAAGCTTCTTTATCCATAGGAAGATTATCTGCTGCATCACCCTCAAAAACGGTAACATAAAGAATATCTTTGCTTATACCATAAACTTCGTTTAACAACTCCCAAGCCCAGGCTATGGCTTCTTTTTTAAAATAATCTCCAAAGCTCCAATTCCCTAACATCTCGAAAAGTGTGTGATGATATGTGTCGTAACCTACTTCTTCTAAATCGTTATGCTTACCCGAAACACGCAAACACTTTTGAGTATCAGCTATCCTGTTATGTTTTGGCTTTGCATTACCAAGAAAATACTCTTTAAAAGGAGCCATTCCGGAATTTACAAACATTAAGGTTGGATCGTCCTTTAACACCATTGGTGACGAAGGCACAATACTATGTTTCTTACTTTGAAAAAACTCTAAAAATTTGGATCTTACTTCCTGAGACTTCATTTAATTTTGTTAAGCTTGTTCTAATTAATTGTTTAAAATGTGAAACAATTTATATATTTGTTTTTCGTTCTATTAATCATGCAAAAATAGAACTTTTTAATATTATGTCGAAGGTAAAATATTATTACGATTCTGAAACAGTTTCTTATCGCAAAATAGTGCGAAGAAAAAGAAACACCCTAAAATACCTTTTTGTTTTTTTAACAGCATCAGGATTATTTGGATTTCTATTTGTTTTTATTGCAAGTCAGTATTTTGAATCACCAAAAGAAAAAGCTCTAGTTCGTGAGTTACAAAACATGGAGCTACAATATGAATTCCTAAACAGAAAAATGGATGAAGCCGAAATTGTGTTAGAAAATGTTGAAGAGCGCGACAATGCCATTTACAGATTATATTTTGAAGCCAACCCAATTCCGGAAGAACAGCGAAGAGCAGGTTTTGGAGGTGTTAACAGATACAAAAATCTTGAAGGTTTCGATAATTCTAATTTAATTATTTCTACTAATAAGCGTATAGATATTATTTTAAAACAAATTGTAGTGCAATCTAAATCGCTTGATGAAATAGCTGTACTTGCCCAAGACAAAGAAAAATTTTTAGAAACAATTCCTGCTATACAACCTGTAAAAAATAAAGATTTAACACGAATGGCTTCTGGCTTTGGTCGTAGAACAGATCCTTTTACTAAAGCTCGAAAAATGCATTGGGGAATGGATTTTACTGCTCCAAGAGGAACTCCTATTTATGCAGCAGGAGATGGTGTTATAAAACGCGTAGACTCAAGAGCATCAGGTTACGGCAAACATGTTAGAATAGATCATGGATATGGATATGTGAGCTTATATGCACACTT
>JAGLKH010000079.1 GCA_023141985.1 Flavobacteriaceae bacterium
ATGCTTACAGGCGACAATAAAAGAACTGCAAAATCGGTTGCTGATGAATTAAATCTTTCTGGTTTTCAGGCTGAATGTTTACCGGAAGAAAAGCTAAACGTAATTAAAAAATTACAATCTGAAGGTAAAGTTGTAGCCATGGCTGGAGATGGCATCAATGATGCACCAGCTCTCGCACAAGCCAATATTGGAATTGCAATGGGAACAGGAACAGATGTTGCTATAGAAAGCAGTGAAGTAACCCTGGTAAAAGGCGATTTATTAGGTATTGTAAAGTCTCTTAATTTAGGTAAAGCAGTCATGAAAAATATTAAACAAAATTTATTTTTCGCCTTTATTTATAACATCCTTGGAGTGCCTATTGCAGCAGGTGTTCTATACCCTGTATTTGGTATTTTATTGTCACCAATGATTGCAGCAGCAGCCATGAGCTTTAGTTCGGTTTCAGTGATCACAAATGCGCTACGTTTAAGAAATATTAAAATTTAAAAATAAAATTTAGAATCATGAAAAACACAATATTATTAATAGCAACAGTACTTTTTTTATTTGGATGTAAAAATGATAAAAGCAACACATCTATTCAAGAACATAATGAAAATCCAACAGAAAAGATGGAGTCAACAAAAAAGAAAGTGTTGAGTCCACATACATCTGCAATGTCAATGGTTGGAGATGCGCATATTCATATCGATTACTCTTCACCGGGTGTTAGAGATAGAATCATATTTGGGGGTTTAGTAAGCTATGACAGTATATGGCAAGCTGGTGCACATATGGCAACATGGATAGAGGCCAACAAAGATTTAGTAATTAATGATGAAACATTAAAAGCAGGGAAGTATGGTTTTTTCGTGATTCCTTCACAAAAGGAATGGACAATAATATTCAATACAAATTGGGAACAACATGGAAAAGATGAATATGATGTAAAAGATGATGTAATCCGATTTAGTGTAACGCCTGTAATTTCGGATAGTATAACGGAGCATTTAGAATATAAAGTGACTAAAACCGGTGAAACTGAAGGTGTAATTTCCCTATCGTGGGAAAAGGTTACTGTAAGTTTTTCATTTAAAGTGAGGACGTAACAATGGATACAACATTGCCGACTATTAGAAAATCAATAAAATGAATAAAAAAAGAAAGAAATGAAGAAATATGTAGTTTATATCGGAATATTAGTCATAGGGCTAATATTAGGCTGGTTACTTTTCGGTAATCTATCTAACAATGAAACAAATCATACTGAAGAAGTATCCACAAACCAAATGTGGACCTGCTCTATGCATCCACAAATTATGCAACCAGAATTTGGTGATTGCCCAATTTGTGGTATGGATTTAATTCCTGTAGAAGTTGAAGCCGATGGTCTTGCAGCTGACCAATTTAAGTTAACAAAAAATGCAATGGCATTAGCGAATATTCAAACCTCAATTGTTGCTAGTAGTAAAGTTGAAAATAACGCTATAAAACTTTCAGGAAAAATTGTGGAAAATGAAAATAATATGGCTGTGCAAACAGCACATTTTTCGGGAAGAATTGAAAAACTATATATCAGTTCAGTAGGAGAGAAAATTAATAGAGGACAATTATTAGCACTTATTTATTCTCCGGAATTGGTTACTGCCCAAAGTGAATTATTTACAGCCTTAACAGTTAAGGAATCGCAGCCAAAATTGTACAGTGCAATAAGAAAAAAGCTGAGTTTATGGAAACTATCTGAAGAGCAAATTAATAATATTGAAGCCTCAAAAAAACCAATTATTAATTTTCCGGTATATGCAAATGTCTCAGGTATAGTAAGTATAAAAATGGTAGAAGAGGGTAATCACGTTATGGAAGGAGCACCTTTATTAAAAATATCTGATTTAAGTACGGTTTGGGCAAATTTCGATGTTTATGAAAATCAAATAGATTTATTTAAAAAAGGACAAGAAATATTAATAACTACTAATGCATATCCAAACAAAGAATTTAAAGCCAAAGTGACTTTTATAGACCCTATTCTCGATACAAAAACAAGAACTGTAAAGTTAAGAGCAGTATTAGATAATAAAAATGATGTATTTAAACCGGGAATGTTTGTTGAAGGTAAAATTGAAAGAATTGCATCAAGCAAAGAACAAGCATTAATAATTCCATCTACTGCTGTTTTATGGACTGGAGAACGCTCTGTAGTCTATCTTAAAAGTAATCCAAACGAACCTGTTTTTGAAATGAGAGAAGTAACTTTAGGTAATAAAATAGGAAAGAATTATGAGGTATTAAAAGGTTTAAATAATGGAGACGAAATTGTTACCAACGGTACATTTACTGTTGATGCAGCAGCGCAATTACAAGGAAAGAAATCCATGATGAATAAAGAAGGAGACAAAACTACAACAGGGCATGAAGGACACAATGGAATGGAGAATTAAAACAAATAGTAATACTAATAAACAATTATTAAAGAATTAAATATTAACCATATCTATGGATTGATAACATATATAAAAGAAGAAATAGAATAATAATAATTAATATAAATTTTAAACAATGAAAAAAGTAATTTTAAGTTTAGCTGTAATTGCAGCAATCGGTTTAACAAGCTGTAAAAAAGAAGTAAAAAACGAAACTGAAACAGTAACAAAAACTGAGGCTGTTAAAGAAATGGCAATGGCAGATTTAAGTTTTGGAGTTAGAGGTAATTGCGGAATGTGTAAAAATACTATTGAAAAAGCCGTAAATGCTGTAGAAGGTGTTGCCAATGCGAATTGGGATGTAGATAAAAAGAAAATTGATGTGTCTTTTGACGACACGAAGACGAATGAAATGGCAATACACAATGCTATAGCTGCATCAGGTTATGATACAGAAAAAGTAGTTGGAAGTGAAGAAGCTTATAAAAGTTTACCAAGTTGTTGTCAATACGACCACAATATGGATATGAATCAGTCAGGTGAAGTAAAAGCTGAGGATCATAAATAACAGCTTACAAATACTCGATATCTTAATTAAAAAACCGTTCTAATTGAGCGGTTTTTTTATGCACTATAGTTACTCTTTAGTGAAATTTATATTTTTGATTGATTTTTACTCATTTTGTGTATCAAATAATGTTAGTCCATATTAATTTGTTAATGTAAACGAATATAGAACACTAAAAATATTGAGACTTGAAGACTTGAAGTGATCTTACTGCTTTAAAATAATCAACCGGGCTTTATAACCAGTCGTTATAAGCCAACGGTTAGAAGATAAAAGCTCATCGTTTTCATTATAAATTTTAAGTTCGGCAGTGTTTGGGCTGGATAGTCCTTCGTTTAATGCCTCAAACTCTATAGTATTAAAACCTTCACTAAGCTCTATATCAATAATATAATACGAACCCGTTAAAGTAATATTTGGATGCACAATTGCTTTATTTAATAATAATTTAATACGATCACCATCAACATATTCGTGATCTCGACATTTAATTCTAATAAACTTGGATTTTGTTTTTATATCTCCTAAGTAATGATCTCTACTATACTTGGAAATGTTTTTTTGACCTTCACTAAATTTCTGTTTGATATCCCAAGTTGGTTTTATGAGATTACTTGTGGCTGACATATCAACTCCAGAAGTCTTTTTAAAAAAATCGGTTAATGGTATGTTATATAAATAAGGGCTATTAGTTATGTTTGGAATTCCATTAAGAGGCGTTAATTTTACAGAAAAAAGGGGTTTAGATGAAGAGCTTGTATCAATATCTTTAAAATTAATACTCTTTTTAGAGCCATCAACTTGAGCAAACATAGATATACTAAAACAAAGTGAGAAAAATATGATGAGGTTAATTTTCATAGATTTTTTAGCATCCGGTTTGAAATGTTGCAACTTTGGGCTAAAGATATATAATAGATTTATATTTACTTAAGTATTATAATTACATTAACAACCCATAGTATTAATTTGTGTATCTGTTAACAAAAATTATTCCATTAGTAGTATTTTTTAAAGATATCTTACCATATTAGAATAATATTTGTAACAGTAATTAAGATTAATCTATATATTTATTATAATTGAAGACTTTACTACAAAAATTAGCATTAAAACTAGATGGCGAATTACATTATGATTCCATGATGCAAAGTCTTTATGCTACTGATGCTTCTGTATATAGAGAACTTCCAATTGCTGTCGTACTTCCCAAAAGTTCTAAAGATATTGAGGCACTTATAGGTTTTGCCAAAGAGAATAGAATAGGACTTATTCCTCGTGCTGCAGGTACCTCTTTAGCGGGACAATGTGTTGGTAAAGGTATTGTGGTAGATATATCGAAGTATATGAACCAGATATTAGAAATTAATGCTAACGAGAATTGGGTTCGTGTGCAACCTGGAGTTGTAAGAGATGAGTTAAATGATTTTTTAAAACCTTATGGGCTATTTTTTGGACCAAATACTTCAACAGCTAACCGTTGTACAATAGGAGGTATGGTTGGTAATAATTCTTGTGGGTCTACTTCTATTGTATATGGATCTACTCGAGATCATGTGTTAGAACTTAAAACCATTTTAAGCGACGGAAGCAAAGTAATTTTTAATTCACTTAATGGAATTCAATTTGAAGAAAAACAAAAAGGGAACACTTTAGAATCTCAATTATATAAACAGATTTTTAAAGAATTTTCAAATACTGAAACAAAAAATCAAATAATAAAAGATTTCCCAAAGCCTTCAATAAGCCGAAGAAATACTGGTTATGCAGTAGATTCATTACTTAATACAAATATTTTTTCTGAAGCAGACGAATCTTTTAATTTTTGTAAAATGCTGTGCGGATCCGAAGGAACATTAGCCTTCACTACAGAAATAAAGCTTAATCTTGTGCCTTTACCAAAGCCAAAAGATGTGCTTGTTGCAGCACACTTTACTAGTATTAATTCAAGTTTAAAAGCTACTGTAATTGCAATGCAGCATCACCCGACAGCTTGCGAGTTAATGGATAAAAATATTTTAGATTGCACAAAAGACAGCATAGAGCATAAAGAAAATCGATTTTTCTTAGAAGGTGATCCCGAAGTTATTTTAATGATTGAATTCCGTTCAGATACAATACAAGAGTCAGGAGAATTAGCCAATAATCTCATAAAAGATTTAAAAGAAAATAATCTTGGCTATGCTTTCCCTATAATTTCTGGTAGTAAAACAGAAAAAGTTTGGAATTTGCGTAAGGCAGGATTAGGACTTTTAGCAAATATTCCCGGAGATAAAAAGGCGGTAGCCTGTATTGAAGATACAGCTGTAGATGTTGTAGAACTTCCGGAATATATTGATGAGTTTTCTGCTTTAATGAAAGGATTTGATCAAGACGCAGTCTATTATGCACATGCAGGAGCAGGAGAATTACATCTGCGTCCAATTTTAGATTTAAAGAAATCTGAAGATGTAAAGTTATTTAGAGAAATTAGCGAAGCCTCTGCCAGATTAGTTAAAACATATAAAGGGTCTTTAAGCGGAGAACATGGAGATGGAAGAGTACGGTCAGAATTTATTCCGTTAGTTATTGGTAAAGAAAATCATAATTTATTAAAGCGTATAAAACACACGTGGGACGTAAATTCTATTTTTAATCCTGGTAAGATTGTAGATGCACTACCTATGGATAAAAGTTTGCGTTACGAAACTGATGTTAAAACTCCGGAGATTAAAACGACCTTTAATTTTGATGTTACTGGAGGCGTATTAAGAACTGTAGAAAAATGTAATGGCTCAGGCGATTGTAGAAAGCTCAATTTTGCGGGAGGAACTATGTGTCCAAGTTATAGAGCTACGCTTAACGAAAAAGATACCACTCGTGGACGAGCTAATATTTTGCGTGAGTTTTTAACTCAAAATGTAAAAGAAAACCCTTTTAATCATCCCGAAATTAAAACAGCTATGGATTTGTGTTTATCTTGTAAAGGATGTAAATCTGAGTGTCCTTCTAATGTAGATATGGCAACTCTAAAAGCAGAATTTTTACATCAATATTACAAAAGTAATCCGGTGCCATTACGTTCTAAACTTATTGCTAATAATGCAAAACTTAATGTAGTAGCAAGTAAATTTTTCGGATTTCATAATTTTTTGATAAAGAAGAATTGGTTTAAATCAGTTTTAGGGATTGCTAATGAAAGAACATTACCCGAATTACAAAAGCAAACACTTAGAAGTTGGTTTAAGGAGCATGAACAAAAATCTCAATCAAGAAAAGTGTATTTATTTTGCGATGAATACACCAATTATTATGATGTAGAAATTGGAATAAAAGCAATTACATTGCTTAATAAATTGGGTTACGAAGTAAAAATGATAAACCATGCAGAAAGTGGAAGAGCATATATTTCAAAAGGATTTTTAAATGAAGTAAAAGCGATTGCCAAAAAAAATGTAGAGACTTTTAAAGATATCATTTCAAATAATACACCATTAATAGGAATAGAACCTTCAGCAATTTTAGGATTTAGAGACGAGTATCCTAATTTGGTTGATTCAGAAGATAAATCAATAGCTTTAACATTGAGCAAAAATGTATTATTAATAGATGAATTTGTCTCAAAAGAAATCGATAATGGAACTATTTCTTCTTCATTATTTACTTCTGAGACAAAAGAAATAATGCTTCATGGACATTGTCACCAAAAAGCATTATCTACTTTAGGGCATACAGAAAAAATGTTGAACCTACCTGTAAACTATAAAGTTAAAACAATACCATCTGGATGTTGTGGTATGGCAGGTTCATTTGGTTATGAAAAAGAACATTATGAATTGAGTAATAAAATTGGAGAAATGGTTTTATTTCCATCAATCAGGCAAACAAAAAACACAACACTTATTGCAGCTCCGGGAACAAGTTGTCGCCATCAAATTAAAGATGGAACCAAAAAAAAGGCATTGCATCCAATCGAAATTTTATTCAAAGCATTAAAAAATTAGTTGTAAAATAAATTATTAAGTTTGTATTCTATACTAAACTTTATATTTTTTAGTATTTTAACCGTTGCTTATTAATTATATATGTTAGAAGAGTTAGAAAAGAATTATGGTTACTTGTTTGAAGATGAGTTACTGGATGAAATAAATAATGTTGGTGTCTTTAAGGAGGTGCCAGAAGGTTATAAATTAATAGAAATAGGCGATTATATAAAGTCTATGCCGCTTTTAGTAAGTGGGGCAATTAAAATACTTCGTGAAGATGAAAAAGGCGACGAACTCATCTTATATTTTTTAGAAAAAGGTGATACTTGCGCAATGACATTGGCTTGTTGTATGGGGCAAACTAAAAGTGAAATTCGGGCAATTACAGAAACAGATGCAAAATTAATCATGATTCCAGTTGAAAAAATGGGAGAGTGGATGAGTAAGTATAAAAGCTGGCAAAATTTTATTCTACAGAGTTATCATACTAGAATGTTAGAATTACTAGAAGCTATTGATACATTAGCTTTTTTAAAAATGGATGGGAGATTGTTAAAACATCTTCGGGATAAAGCTATGGTTAATCATAATGATTTGATTCAAGTTACACACCAGGAAATTGCACACGATTTACATACTTCAAGAGTAGTCGTATCCAGACTTTTAAAAACCCTTGAAAACGACGGAAAAATAAAGCTAAATAGAAATAGTATTAAGATATTAGACCTTTAATCTTTGTAGACTTTATTGCGCAATAGTATTGTTTTCTACTAAAATTTTGAAGACAAAAATATTTTATGGATACATTAGGTTTTTTCGGATATGTATGTGCCCTATTTATTGGTGTTATTTTAGGGCTAATAGGAGGAGGAGGATCTATTCTTACTGTACCAATTCTTGTATATCTATTTTTTTTAAACCCGGTTACTGCTACAGCTTATTCCTTATTTGTTGTTGGTTCTACTACTTTTTTCGGGAGTATTAGAAATATTAAAAAAAGGATGATCGATTATAAAGCCGGGATAATTTTTGCAATTCCATCATTTATTGCTGTTTATATTACAAGAAAATATTTAGTTCCTGCAATTCCGGAAAAATTATTTTTAATTGGCGATTTTTTACTCACAAAAGATATAGCTATTATGATATTTTTTTCCTTCTTAATGTTAGTTGCTGCTTTTTTTATGATTAAAGACAAGAAAATGGATGTTGATAAAAATGCTATTATAAAATATAATTATCTATCACTTATAATCCAAGGATTTATAATTGGGTTTTTAACAGCAATAATAGGTGCAGGTGGTGGATTCCTGATTGTTCCGGCTTTAGTTTTATGGTTAAAGCTTCCTATGAAAAAAGCCGTTGGCACTGCATTGTTTATAATATCTATAAAATCATTAATTGGATTTATTGGGGATATAGAGAATCTTAATATCGATTGGGTATTTCTTTTAAGTTTTACTGCAATTTCTGTTATTGGAATCTATTTAGGTATTTATCTTTCAAATTTTATCGAAGGCAGAAAACTTAAAAAATCTTTCGGATGGTTTGTTTTAGTAATGAGTATTTATATTTTAGTTATAGAAGTTTTTTAGAATATTTCATTGGAATTTATACTTTGTGATTGTAGCAATAATTAAGTTTTAATGATTATTTTTGGTTAAGGATGGAGATTAATTGGTGCATGTCCTGAATATATGTTTATTTTGCTTAGAAACGTTGTGTATGCAATTATAATAGTTATAATTGGAGGACCTTTGGGAGTGTTATTTTAACATGCTATAAAAAATAAACTGCCTCATTAACGATATTTATGTAACTAAAGTTACAATTAATGTTTAGTTATTAATATAACTTTGATATTAACTAATATTCAACTTATACAATTCTAAAAATATATGAAGTATGGCTTTATTATTGACAATCGAAAATGTATAGGTTGTCATGCCTGCACAACTGCTTGTAAATCAGAACACGATGTCGCAGTAGGGGTTAATAGAACCTATGTTAAACAAGTAGAAAAAGGAGAATTTCCCGATACACGTCGAATATTTTCGGTCATGCGCTGCAATCATTGTACAGATGCACCATGTGTTGAAATTTGTCCGGTAGAGGCATTATATATACGTGAAGATGGTATTGTCGATTTTGACAATAACAGATGTATTGGCTGTAAATCGTGTATGCAAGCTTGTCCTTATGATGC
>JAGLKH010000008.1 GCA_023141985.1 Flavobacteriaceae bacterium
TCGTTTTGATATTCTAATTCTTCTTTATAATAATCTTCAGTTACCAGATCGTGCTCGTATTTTTTGTTAGTGCTCATGGTTATAACAAAAAACATTATAAAAGCTATAAAGCCAATAAATGCTATTACAATTCCAGTTCCCCAATTCATTTTCATAACCTTGTCTTATTTTAATTTATAACTTCTTGGTCCTAAAAAGTTGACTGTTGTGGTTTCAATAATTTCGCCATCACTATACACTTCAATCATCAGCTCATTTTTATCACCATTGAGGGCGCTTATATTGATTTCAATAAAGAGCGTACCTTCAGCAATACCTTGTTCTGGTACTACAAAATTATCTAAAGTTGACACTAATTTAATTTCTCCTTTATAATTTCTAAGTTTAAAACTTACATTATCAATTTTTTTAGAAGTTTTGTTCACTAATTTATAAGTAAAAACATTACTAATGATATTGTTGTCTTTATGTTCGTATAACTGACCTGGCAATCTTAAGATTGTAGCTTCAACATCACTTCTTAATAGCAACATTCCTGCAAGAAGGCCAATTAAAATAACTAGTACTGCAATGTAGCCTTTCATTCTGGCAGTCAGCTTGAATTTTTCTTTATTTTCTATTTCGGCTTCACTTGCATATCGAATAAGACCTTTTGGGAAATTCACCTTTTCCATAATGTGGTCACATTCGTCAATACAAGCTGTACAGTTTACACATTCTAACTGTGTGCCATTTCTTATGTCAATTCCTGTTGGGCATACATGCACGCATAGAAAACAGTCAATACAATCACCATATCCAAGTTCTTGTCTGTCTTCGTTTTTTCTAATTTTTTGTCTTCCTTTTTCACCTTCTCCACGTTTGTGATCATAAGCAACAACGATAGATTTGTTGTCTAATAAAACACCTTGAAGTCTTCCGTAAGGGCAAGCAATAATACAAACTTGTTCTCTAAACCATGCAAAAATAAAATAGAAAACCGCTGTAAAAATAATTAAAGGGAATAACGTTCCTAAGTGTTCTGAAGGCCCATCAGTAATGTATTTTAATAGCTTATCGCTTCCTATTAGATATGCCAAAAACACATTGGCAATTAAGAATGAAATGACTAAAAAGATAAACCCTTTAAGTACACGTTTTCTTATTTTTTCAGCATTCCAAGGTTGCTCAGCTAAGCGTATTTGTTTGTTTCTATCTCCATCAATCCAATATTCAATACGTCGAAAAACCATTTCTAAAAAAATAGTTTGCGGACATATCCACCCACAAAAAATACGTCCAAAACCTACTGTAAAAAGTGTAATGAAAATAACACCAATTAACATCGAAATTACAAACAGATGAAAATCCTGTGGCCAAAACGGAAAACCAAAAATGTTAAAACGACGTTCCATTATATTAAACATCAAGAACTGGTTTCCATTAATTTTAATGAAAGGGGATAACAGTAAAAAGGCTATTAATAGATAGCTTACAACTTTACGTTTGTCATAGTACTTGCCACTTGGTTTTTTTGGAAATACCCAAGCACGTTTTCCTTTATCATCTATAGTACCAATAGAATCTCTAAATATCTCTTTTTCGGATGTTTCCATTTTTTAGATGATAAGAAATCAAGAACCAAGAATTTTTTAAGATAATTAAACACTTAATAGTTTTGGTTCTAGATCCTCTAGGTTCTATCTTTAATTTTCATCTACCCAAATATCACCTTCGGCTACTTTAGGATTAGCCGGAGTTGTACCTTGAAATTGTAAGATATAGCTTGATACTTGAGCAATTTCGACCGATTTTAAAATTTGTTTCCAGGCAATCATTCCTTTTCCGTCCCGACCTCCTTCAGAAACTGTTTTAAACACATTTTTAATGTCTCCACCTAAGAACCAATATTTATCAGTTAGGTTTGGACCAATGCCACCGCCACCATCAGCCATATGGCAAGCTACACAATTAAGCTCAAAAATTGTTTTACCTGCACTTAAATCAGAAGCATCGGTAAGTAATTCAACAGTATTAAAATCAACTAAACCTGTAGCTGTTTTTTTGTATTCTTCAACAGCTGTTTTTGCTTCGGCCAGTTCGGTTTCGTATTCATCTAATTGACTAGGGCCATCAAGTATTTCAAAACGCACTAAATACACTACTGCAAAAATAATCGACATGTAAAAGGCATATATCCACCAAGGTGGAAGCGCATTATCTAATTCTTTAATACCATCATAATTATGGTCAAGAATAATTTCACCTTCTTCTTCAATAGGTTTGTTTCTAGTTAGTTTTTTATATAAAGGTTTCCACCAATTAGATTCATAACGTTCTTCTTTTTCGGACAAGAAACGTTCTTTAGCACCTGCATCTAAATTATTAAGCATAACATTTTCTAAGGCACCAACAATAGCTTCTATTGCAATTAAAATTAAAAGGACAAGCAATAAAAACAGCATTATTATTGGGTATTCTATAAATGCTGGTTTTTCTCCAGAATCAATAAGATACTCTATTAATCCAAAAATTATGAAGAAAACAACTGGGACTCTTACGAATGAAGGGATTAAATTTTTCATGATTGTTCTTGGTTTTGGTTTTCTAATGGGATATTACTAACGGTTTTGATGTATTCACTTTTAGCGGTAAAAACCCACCAAAATAAGACTACAAAAAAGATAAAAAAGATGAGTAAAGAAATCATTGGATAAATCTCAATTCCTGTTATACTCTCCATATGGTTTTTTACATATTTTAACATGCTGCATTATTTTTAGGGTTATTCTTCTAAAGTTTTTATTTTAATATCTGTTCCTAATCGTTGTAAATAGGCAATGAGTGCTACAATTTCACGATTACGCATTTCTACAAAATCTTCGCCACCAGATTGTTTATCTGCTTCGTAAGTTTCCGCAAAATCAGGATCTGAATACAGGTTTTCCTCAATTTTTGTTCCCTGATCTAACATGCTCTGTTGCGCATTTGCAATATCTTCGTCAGAATAAGGGACACCAAGTTTTACCATAACTTCCATTTTAGTTTCAGTTTGAGATTTGTCTAACTCATCTCTAACTAACCATTGGTATCTTGGCATTATTGAACCGGAAGATGTACTTTGTGGGTCGTACATATGGTTTAAGTGCCAATTGTCGGAGTATTTCCCTCCAATTCTGTGTAAATCCGGACCTGTACGTTTACTTCCCCATAGGAATGGATGGTCGTACACAAATTCACCAGCTTTAGAGTATTCGCCATAGCGTTCTACTTCACTTCTAAAAGGTCTGATCATTTGTGAATGACATCCAACACAACCTTCACGGATATATATATCACGTCCTTCGAGTTCTAAAGGCGTATATGGTTGTACACTTGATATGGTAGGTATATTAGATTTTAC
Organism: Flavobacteriaceae bacterium; assembly: GCA_023141985.1. Classification (GTDB taxonomy): domain Bacteria; phylum Bacteroidota; class Bacteroidia; order Flavobacteriales; family Flavobacteriaceae; genus PRS1. Next base: position 3,383 of record JAGLKH010000008.1, read on the forward strand.
CATTATGGTTGGTACAATTTGAACTATTCCTCCAATTAAAATGGTAACTGTTGCTAAGAGCGTTAATTGTACTGGACGCCGTTCTAACCATGTATGCCAACCTTCTCCTGTTACACGTTTTTTAGAAACGCGTGTTAGAGCAGGAGCTTCAGCCAATTCGTCTTCAACTTTGCTTCCTTGTTTTATAGTTACAATAATATTATAAACTAATATTAGCATACCTATGAGGAATAGTGTACCTCCAATGGCACGCATCCAATACATTGGCATAATTTCAGTCACTGTCTCAAGGAAATTACCATATACCAACGTTCCATCAGGATTAAATTGCTTCCACATACTTGCTTGTGTAAACCCTGCGACATACAATGGTAATGCATACATTATTATACCGAGTGTTCCAATCCAAAAGTGCAGATTAGCTAAACCTACAGAATATAATTTAGTTTTAAATAATCTTGGGACTAACCAATAAATCATACCAAATGCCATAAATCCATTCCAGGCCAGAGCACCTACATGAACGTGTGCAATAATCCAGTCTGTAAAATGAGCAATGGCATTTACATTTTTTAAGGATAACATTGGACCTTCAAAAGTTGCCATACCATAACCTGTAATAGCAACAACCATAAATTTTAAAACAGGATCTGTACGTACTTTATCCCAGGCTCCTCGTAGTGTAAGTAATCCATTTATCATTCCTCCCCAGGAAGGCATTAATAACATGATTGAAAAAGCAACACCTAAATTTTGTGCCCATTCCGGTAATGCAGTGTATAATAGGTGATGAGGTCCTGCCCAAATGTATATAAAGATTAACGACCAGAAGTGAACAATAGAAAGCCTATAAGAATATACAGGTCTATTAGCGGCTTTTGGTACAAAATAGTACATCAATCCAAGGAAAGGAGTCGTTAAGAAAAACGCAACGGCATTGTGTCCATACCACCATTGTACTAAAGCATCTTGAACACCAGCATAAACGGAGTAACTTTTAAGTGCACTTACAGGAAGCTCTAAGCTATTAAAAATATGTAGTATTGCAACGGTTACAAATGTTGCTATGTAAAACCAAAGGGCTACATAGAGATGTCTTTGTCTTCGCTTAATCATAGTGCCAATTAAGTTAGCACCAAATACTACCCAAATTAGTGCTATAGCAATATCAAAAGGCCATTCGAGTTCGGCATATTCTTTAGATGTAGTAAAGCCTAAAGGAAGTGTAATAGCAGCCCCAACAATAATTAATTGCCATCCCCAAAAGTTAATTTTACTTAAAGCATCGCTAAACATTCTTGCTTTAAGTAATCGTTGTGTAGAATAATAGACACCAGCAAAAATGGCGTTACCAACAAAGGCAAAAATTACGGCGTTGGTATGTAAGGGTCTTAACCGACCAAAGCTTAACCATGATATTCCACTTGTATAATTTGGATAAATAAACATAAAAGCCAGCATTAAGCCAACTAGCATTCCTACAACTCCCCAAAGCATGGTGGCATAAATAAAATTTTTAACGATTTTATTATCGTAATGAAATTGTTGTATTTCCATAGTTGTTTGTGTTAGTCTTTTTTGGTTAGTATTGATTTTTTGGATTTTTCTTTAACAAGTTCGTCTTCGAATAACATACGAACGGAAGGCGTATAGCTATCGTCGTATTGCCCTTTTTTTATAGCTACAATAAAAGCTATAAAAAAGCCAACAGCTATAATGATGCTTATAGAAAGCAACACATAAATTACACTCATACCTTTACCTGAATTTAATGGTCAAAAATAATTTTATCAATATTTTTAAAACATGACAAATATCATGTTTTATGTTTTTTATTCAAACTTATTGCCTAAAAAATTAGAAGCTATTGTTGTAAATATAACAATACTTATTGAACTTAATGGCATTAATATAGCTGCAATTACAGGAGATAATTGTCCGGAAATCGCAAAATACAACCCTACAACATTATAAAGAAATGATAACAAAAAGCTCCATTTAATAATAGAAATGGCAGATTTTGAAGCCTTTATATAGTTGTATAATTGGTTTAATTTTGAAGCATCTAAAATGGCATCACAAGCTGGGGAGAAAACGTTTACGTTCTCTGATATTGCAATACCAACATTACTTTGTGCTAATGCTCCGGCATCATTTAGACCATCACCAATCATTAATACATTTGCACCTTCACTTTGATGATATTTAATATAATCTAATTTATCTTCTGGTTTTTGGTTAAATAGTAATTTCGTTTTTGAAGGTAATAATTTGGTTAAATTCTCTTTTTCGCCTTGATTATCTCCCGATAATATTACTAAATCATAATCTTTTTTTAATGCATTAAATAATTTTGACAAGCCTTTTCTATATGCATTATAAAAAGTAAACTTTCCTTTGTATGTGTTATTAGTACTAACATGTACTGTTGTATTTAAAGTGGTACTATCGGAAGTATGGCCAACAAAGGGTGCAGAACCAATTTTTATATGATTGGATTTAAAATTGGCTTCAATACCTTTACCTAAATGTTCTTGGTAAGAATCTAAAGTAACAATATTATGCTCACCTAAAATATTATACAAAGACCTGCTTAATGGATGGTTTGAACCTCTTAATGTACTTTTTAAAAGTGCTTCTTCTTTAGCATTAAGTTCTAAGCCTTTATAGTTGATTCTTGTTTCTTTGTTAGCAGTAATCGTTCCTGTTTTGTCAAAAATTATAGTATTTATTTTCGATAATTGTTCTATTACACTTGCATTTTTTAAGTAGAATTTTTTCTTTCCAAAAATTCGAAGAAGATTGCCAAATGTAAAAGGTGCAGATAAAGCAATAGCACAAGGACAGGCAATAATTAAAACTGCAGTAAAGACATTTAGAGCTTTGCTTGCATCAGTTAATAACCAAAAAGTGGTTGCAAGAAAAGCGATTGCTAATACTGTTATTGTAAAGTGTTTACTAATTTTATTGGTTAGCGAAGTAAAAGCATCTTCTTTATTTGTTTTAAACACATCATTACTCCAAAGTTGCGTTAAATAACTTTGCTCTACAGTTTTTAAAACATCAACTTCTATAACACCATCAATTTGTTTTCCTCCAGCAAATAGTTTGTCTCCCGATTGTTTTGAAACAGCTTCAGCTTCTCCGGTTACAAAACTATAATCAATAAGTGCGTTTCCTTTTATTAAGATACTATCAACAGGAATAAGTTCTTCGCTTCTAATTAATAACCGGTCTCCTTTTTTTATATCATAAACTTGAATGGATTCTTCTTTTGCTTCCGATGAAATTTTAGTAATCCCTATTGGAAAATAAGATTTGTAATCCCGTTCAAACGATAAAAAAGAATAGGTTTTTTGTTGAAAAAATTTACCAATCAACAAAAAGAATATTAAGCCGGTTAAGCTATCAAAAAAGCCGCTTCCTAAATTAAAAATAATTTCGGCAGTACTTCTTATAAATAAAACCGAAATTCCTAAAGCTATTGGCACATCAATATTTAATAGTTTAGAACGTAATCCTTTGTATGCCGAAATATAATAGTCTTGTGCTGCATAAAATACGACAGGAAGTGAAAATGTAAACATAAGCCATCTAAACAATGGTTTATATTTTTCTATCCAAAAACCATCTACCTGAAAGTATTCTGGAAACGATAAGAACATTATATTTCCAAAGGCAAATCCTGCTACACCTAGTTTGTATATTATAGACCTGTTAATTTGATTTTTACCTGTCGTGTAGTCTTCTAAACTAATATAAGGTTCATAACCAATGCGACTTAAAAGATCAACCAAATTTTTTAGTGAAAGTGTTTCACTATTATAAGTTACACGAACTGTTTTCTTACCAAAATTTACTTGAGAGCTGCTTACTGCAGGTAGTAATTTGTTTAAATTCTCTAAGATCCAAATACAAGAACTGCAATGAATATGTGGAATGTATAATGTAACAATTTGAGTTTTCTCATTATTAAATTCCAAAAGTTTTTCTACGATTTTTTCATTGTCTAAAAAATCATATTTACCAACAATTTCTTTTGGCGCTGCTCCTGGAGCATTTTGAAAATCGTAATAACAGGTTAGGTCGTTTAAAGAAAATATTTCGTAAACGGTTTTACAACCATTACAACAAAAAGATTTATCATCAAAAATAATAGGAGAATTTTCACACTCTAATCCACAGTGGAAACATGTTTTATGTTCCATATAATATTTGCTCATTTATACCTGCAACAAAATTCATCGATAATATATATAAAATATATGATATTTGTCATGTTTTAAGTATTTTTACAGAATGCTAATAAATAGGTATGGGTAAGTGTGAGTCATGTATAATTAAACAGTTTAATTCTTTAAAGAATCTTAGTAAAGAAGAATTAATGCGAATTTCTGCTTGTAAAACTTCCAAAATAATAAAAAAGGGAGATGTTATTTTTGAAGAAGGAGAAATGCTTAATGGTGTATTTTGTGTAAGAGATGGTATTTGTAAACTTACAAAGTTAAGTGAAAACGGAAAAGACCAAATCATTACCTTAGTTGTAAAAGGAGAATTATTAGGTCAGCGCTCCATTGTTAGTAATGAAAGAACAAATCTTCGTGCTACAGCACTCAACGATATGGAATTGTGTTTTATCCCTAAAACTGAAATTATTAGAAACTTAACTAAAAATTCTGAATTTACATTTGATGTCCTAAAGCGCATGGCTCTTGATTTAAAAGAGGCAGATGATATAATTGTTAATATGGCTCAAAAATCTGTACGACAGCGTTTGGCGGAAGCATTAATTTCAATACATAGTAGTTTTGGTACAAATCCTGATGGGACTTTAAGTATTTTGCTTTCTCGTGAAGATTTTGCAAGTATTGTGGGAACTGCTACTGAGTCTGCCATTAGAGTGTTATCCCAATTTAAAAAAGAAGGTTTAATCTCAACTATTGGGAAGCAAATAAAAATAGAAAATTTAGAAGGATTGAAGCGGATTGAATAACTTATTCTTCGCAATATTTTATAAAATAAAAAGAGGTCTAAAATTTTGTTGTTTTTAGACCTCTTTTTAATTAATCTATTTTAAAAGATTTAAT
>JAGLKH010000080.1 GCA_023141985.1 Flavobacteriaceae bacterium
GTTTTAATCCTACTACTTGCGCTAACTAAAGCTTGCTCATTTGGCACCACTCTAATCTTTGCCATAAGGTCTCCCTTTTTTACAAGGTCACCCTCTTCAACTAATATTTTATCAACAATTCCCGAAATTTGTGGTTTTACTTCAATTTCTTCTTCCGGAATTAATTTTCCGGTAGCAACGGCTTTTGTATCTATTGAAGTGTAGAAAGGTTCTTCAGTTTCATAATCTACGATATCCTTAGAATTTGAGTCTTTAAAATATTTTAAAACTACTACTAATAGTATTAAAACAACTATTCCTAAAATTATTTTTACTGTTTTGTTCATCTGTTTTTAATTTTTATTCTTCTCTTAATGCTTCTATTGGTTTTATACTTGTGGCTTTAGTTGCTGGAATTAATCCTATTAAAGTCCCTAAAACAACTAATATCACTAATGCAATTAATACTACTGCAATTGATACTGAGGCATTTACAAATACTGCTTCATCTCCTTGACCTAAAAATTTATCCATCGCAATTAATATCCATCCTCCTGATATAATTCCAAAGAACCCAGCTATTAATGTTAAAAATACCGCTTCAACAACAATTTGCCTTTTAATCTCAAATGGTGTTGCGCCTAGTGCTCTTCTTACGCCAATTTCTTTAGTACGTTCCTTTACAGTAATTAGCAAAATGTTTCCAATAGCAAATACGCCAGCAATCAGGGTAGCAATACCCACAAACCAAGTTAAAAATTGCATCCCTTTTAGAAAACCTGTAATTTTTGCAAATTCTTTTCCTAAGTTAAAACTGCCAAAGGCACGATTATCTTGTGGATGAATTCGATGCATATTTTTTAGTAATAACTTTGTATCTAATTCAATCTGTTTAATATCAAATTCCGGTTTTCCTGTTATCATCATCCAGCCAATTTTATTTCCTTGGTTATATATTTGCTGAAAGGTTGTAAAAGGGATATGAATGTCGGTAGAAGGACCTCCAAACGGGTTCACTTCAAACATTCCTACAACTTGAAAATTAATATTGTTTATTCTTATATACTCGCCAATAGCGTCTTCGTCCTTTTGAAATAGTTGCTTGTAAATATCTTCAGAAATAACTACAGATTTTTTATTTTCATCAATGTCATTTTGATTAAGAAAACGGCCATGAATCAGTTTCTTTTTTTCAACTTTATCTAATAATGGATAGTCTCCTGTTACATTAAAAGTCCCCGAAAGAAGATTTCTAACTACAAAACTTCGATTTTGATTTCTTGGGACTACAAACTCTATGCCTTCAACATTCTCTTCAATTTTTTTTACATCGGTTAATGTGAGTCTTACCCGCCTTCCTTCTTGAAAACCTTTAAACGGTTTGCTTGTGCTTTGGCTCCAAATAAATACACTATTGGTTGCAAAATCGCCTAATGCTCGATTGAATGCATTTTCTATACCTCTTGCAGAGCCTAATAAGGCAATAAGCAATAAAATGCCCCACCAAACACCAACCATAGTAAGTATAGATCTTAATTTGTTTTTACTAAGACTATCATACAATTCTTGCCAGGTATCTCTATCGAATAAAAATTTCATTCGTTAATTTTTATTATTTT
>JAGLKH010000081.1 GCA_023141985.1 Flavobacteriaceae bacterium
TTACAACTAATATGTGTTTCTGTATTGGCTCGGTTAAACATAATTAATCGTTTCTTAATGCTACAATTGGTTTAATTCTCGATGCTCTTTTCGCAGGTAAATAACCTGCTATAGTTCCTGCAAGCACTAATGTTATTGTTGCTCCAATAACAATACTATTACTAACTCCCGGGTCTTTAATAAAATAGTCTTTTAGGACTGGGGTTGCTAACTCCAAAACGCCTACACCTGCTAATAAGCCTATATATCCTGCAATGGCAGTAATTATAATTGATTCTAATAAAATAATTGACACAATGGATCTTGGTGATGCACCAAGTGCTTTACGAATGCCTATTTCTTTAGTGCGTTCCTTAACAATAAAAATCATGATATTACTAATCCCCACAATTCCTGCAATTAATGTTCCAAAGCCTATAACTAAAACCATAAGCCCCAAACCAAAAGAAATACCGTTTACTGCTTTAGCGCCTTGAGCGTTATTCTGCACTCTAACCCCTCTTTGATCGGTAGGTGCTATCGAAAAACGGTTCTTTAACTTTTTCTCCATTAAAACTCCAAAAGCAAGGGCTTTATCATAGTCCATTTCAGGGTTATAGGTAAGATACATCATATCAACATAATCATTATTGCCATATAATAATTGAGCTGTTGTTATCGGTATATATAGCATTCGTTCTTCATCATCTCCTCCATCATCGGTAAATACACCAACTACTTTATATTGAATGCCACTTAAATCGATATACTTCCCAACTGCCTTTGTTTTGGTAAACAAATCCTCTTCTACCAATCTCCCGATTATTACGACTTTCGTTTTATTATCTATATCTAATTGATTTATATATCTTCCTTCCAGCATTTTGTTTTGCTCTATAAAAAGATTGTCTGGATGTATTGCTCTAACTGTATAACTGTTTTTTTCGTTTCTAAAAGAGGCATTTACATTTTTCATGACTCTTGAAGTCATATACTCAACCTTATCTCCAAACTCATCTAATATATAATCGTGGTCCTCATTTTTAAATTGAATTTGTCTTCCTGCCTGGAGTCCTTTATAAGCTTTTGAAGTTTTACCGGGATATATTACTATATTATTTATAGCATCATCTTTAAAAGCCTCAGAAAATGTATTAATTAGACCATTGGTAATACCAAAAAGTATAGCAAATAATAAGATTGCAAATGCCACAGTAAACCCGGACAGTAAAGTTCTGGTCCTGTTCATGTTTATACTCTGAAATATTTCCCGCCAAAGATCTAAATCAAACATTTTGCCCTGCTCTTACCTGGTTAACAAATGTATCTTCCATAATAACACCATCGCGTAATTTCACTATGCGTTTGGTCATGTGTGCTATATCGTCTTCATGGGTTACTATTAAAATGGTTTTCCCTTCGTCGTTTAATTTTTGTAGAAACTCCATAATTTCATATGAAATTGAGGTATCTAATGCTCCTGTAGGCTCATCGGCCAATAGCAATTTTGGATTTGCCGCCAAAGCTCTTGCTATGGCAACACGTTGGTTTTCCCCTCCTGAAAGTTCTTTTGGTAAATGGAGAGCCCTATCTGCTAATCCCACTTTTTCTAAATGAAACATGGCTTGCTTTTGGCGCTCTTTACGTTTCATGCCTTGATAATACAATGGTAATGCGACATTTTCTAAGGCATTCTTGTAATTAATTAGATTGAAGGATTGAAAGATAAATCCTAAAAATTTATTTCTATATAATGCAGCTTTCTTTTCGGTAAGGTTTTTAATTGGCAATCCATCCAATATATATTCTCCTGAGTCTGCTTCATCTAACATTCCTATTATATTTAACAAAGTAGATTTACCTGAACCCGAAGAACCCATAATAGAGACCATTTCTCCATCTTCAATATCTAAATTTATACCCTTAAGTACATGTAAACTAGATCCTCCTATAGGATAGGATTTGTGTAGATTGCTTATTTTCAGCATAGTTAGTGTTATTAACAGAGTTACTTAAAAGTTACTCTTTTAGATAGCTTTATAGTTAGACTGTAAAAAAAATATTTTGTTACAAATTTTTCTTTAAATAAAATGTTAAAAAAAATTAATTATTTATTTTTTAACTTTCTATAAATAAAATATCCTAACCCTCCAATAAGAATGTATGGAACAACCATTAAATATATTATCCCGTTATTAATGCCTTTAGCTGTGTTTTGTCCTTCTTCGCTTTCTAAAACTGCACGACACATTGCGCATTGGGCTTC
>JAGLKH010000082.1 GCA_023141985.1 Flavobacteriaceae bacterium
TACGAAATTATTATTATAGAACCTGGATTTGAGAGTTGGTTGCAAGGTAGGGCAAAACCTAAAGGATACTATTCGCAACAATTTTTAGAAAATAGAAATAGATTGTTTGTGTCAGAATGGAACAGCAGAGTCCTCCAACCTCAACGCTATAAACCTAATCTGTACGAAATGCTAATTGACTATCAACCACATATAGATTATGGTTACGATGTAAACTATAAATTGTATTATTATTTTATCTACTTTCAAATTAGATACAAACAACAATTAACAGGTTTTATACCCAGAATTTAAATTTCATTATTTATTTTTGCGTTTTAAAACAATTTATGCAAAAATTTAAGCAACACTGGGAAATTCAACAGAATTGGCAGCTCATTTTTCCAGTTTTAGGTCTGTTAGGATTAATTTACTCTTCATATAAATTATCCCTTGTTTTTAGTAAAGACTTCAGTATTTACATTAATGTGTTAATCACAGTTGTTTTATCCTTTATATTATTAAAACTTACATTATTTCTTTTTAAAAAATTAGAAAAAAAATGGATTTTAACTTATAAATGGGAAATGATTAGAGTATTTATAGTTTTTGCTATTACAGGAAGCAGTAGTGTATTTATAGGTAGGCCATTTATTAAACTTTTAGGAATAACTAAAGACAACTTAAACCCTTTTATTTATTGGGTCTTATTTATTTTTATTACTATGGTATTCTATCAAATTCTCTTAGTGTGCTTTGGTTGGCTTTTCGGACAGTTTCAATTTTTCTGGAATTTTGAAAAGAAGATGCTTCGTAGATTTGGGTTAAAAGGATTTCTAAACGAAAAATGAAAAATACATTGCTTTGCTTGTTACTGTTAGCAGTTACAACAATATATTCACAAAATACAATCGAAGGAATTGTAAAAGATAGCGATTCTAATAAACCCATCACGTTTGCAAATATTTATCTTCCTCTATTGGAAAAAGGTACAATAACTAATGAGAAAGGCGTATTTATAATCCATGATGTACCTTCAGGAAATTATAAAATAGTAGTCTCTATAATTGGCTACGAAACGTTTTCTACTTTAATTAGTATTCCTCTTATTGAAGATTTAAACATAACACTAAAACTTTCTGCTATTGAAATGGAGGAAATAATAATATCTACTCCTTTTCATAAACTACAAAGCGAAAATGTAATGAAAGTTGAGCATAAGAAAATGAAGGACATAAAAGCTAGTGGAGCGACAACACTTTCAGAAGGTATAACAAATATTGCTGGTGTAGAAAGTGTTACAACCGGGTTAAGCATCGGAAAACCAGTAATAAGAGGATTAAGCAGTAATAGAGTACTTGTTTATACACAAGGCATTAGGTTAGAAAACCAACAATTTGGTGACGAGCATGGATTAGGAATTAATGCTGCAGGAGTTGAAAGTGTAGAAGTTATAAAAGGACCTGCTTCTCTACTCTATGGCAGTGATGCTTTAGGTGGTGTATTGTATTTAAATCCAGAAAAATTTGCTCCGCAAAACTCTTCTTCAGGAGATGTGAGTGGAGATTATTATACTAACACAACCGGTTACATTACAAACGCTGGTTTTAAATCTTCGAGCGATAGATTCAAATTTATTTTTAGAGGAAGCCTTACAGAACATTCAGATTATAAAAATAAAAATTTTAGAGTTACTAATACTAGATTTAGAGAACAAGACTTTAAAGCTGCAATTGGTTACCAAAAATCTAATTTTAAAAGCGAATTTCGATATAACATAAACGCTTCACAACTTGGCATTCCAGAAGAAATCGGAATACAAAATACAAATAAAAACCCTTTATTGCCATTTCAAAATATTAATAACCATGTATTTAGTTCAAAATCTACAGTTTTTATAGATGCTTCCAGCTTAGATATTAATTTGGGCTTTACTTATAATGATAGAAAAGAATTTGAAGAGAATGATATAGATCCTACGTTGCAAATGGTACTCAAAACTTTTAGTTATGATGTAAAATATAATTTGCCGACGTTTGGAAAATTTGAAACAATTGTTGGAATTCAAGGATTAAATCAAAACAACACAAATTCAGGTGAAGAGCAACTTATTCCTGACGCTATTACTAATGATTTTGGTGTTTTAGCAACTTCTCATATTCATTTTGAAGATTATGATGTACAGCTTGGAGCAAGATATGATAATAGAGCTATCAACATAAAAAACAGTATAAATAAAACGTTTAACAGTTTTAATGGAGCCTTGGGAATTAAGTTAAATCTGTTTAAAAAAATCATAACAAGATTAAATCTTGCCACTGGATTTAGAGCTCCTAATTTAGCAGAGTTGACATCTAATGGAGTACATGAAGGTACAAATCGTTTTGAAATTGGAAACCTAAATCTAAATAACGAACAAAACTTTCAAGCAGATTTGGCTCTGGAGAAAAAGAGTGAACATTTAGAAGTTTTTGCTAATGTTTTTCTCAACAAAATAAATGATTATATATTTATTTCTCCAAATGGCGATATAATTGATGATAACCCTGTTTTTGTTTACAGACAAAATAATGCTGAATTGTATGGTGGCGAATTTGGTGTGCATATTCATCCTCACCCTTTAGATTGGTTACATTTTGAATCCAGTTATGAAACAGTAACAGGAAAACAAGACAATGGAGATTACCTCCCATTAATACCTGCCAATAAAATAAAAAACACGGTTAGAGTAGAGTTTTTTTATGATGAATCTAAAGATAGATTTTCATGTTTTCGCTTAAAAAATAGTTATGCCTTTATTAAATTAAGCACAACTTTTGCACAAAAAAATATTAGCGGTTTTGAAACAGAAACAGCAAGTTATAATATTTTAAATATTGGGTTAGGCGGAGAAATTAAAATATCAAAACATACTTTAACAATTAATATCTCCGGTACCAACTTAACTAACAAAGTCTATATTAATCATCTTTCAAGATTAAAAATAGACGGTATCCCAAATATGGGAAGAAATTTTAATATTGGTATAAGTTATACACTATAAAAAACGCTGAAGGTAATAGCAATTTTTTGTGTTTGCTTATTTTGCTAAAATTCACTGTGTAATATTATTCGCATAATGCAAGTAGTATACCAAAGTTATTAAGACAGTTTTTCGCTAATTAATTTTAAAAATTCAGTACGGGTTTCCATGTTTTTAAATGCACCTCTAAATCCGGAAGTTGTTGTTACCGAGTTTTGTTTTTGAACACCCCGCATCATCATGCACATATGTGATGCTTCAATAACGACAGCAACACCTTGAGGTTTTAATGTGTCGTTAATACAATCTAAAATTTGTTCTGTTAAACGTTCTTGCACTTGTAACCTTCTCGCAAATACATCAACAATTCTTGGTAGTTTACTTAAACCTACAATGTGTCCGTTTGGAATATATGCTATATGCGCTTTACCAAAAAATGGTAAAATATGATGCTCGCAAAGCGAATACAATTCAATATCCTTTACTATCACCATTTCGTTATAAGATTCTTTAAACATAGCACTCTTAAGAATTTCGGCTGCATCTTGTTGATAACCTTGAGTTAAAAATTGCATGGCTTTAGCTGCACGTTCGGGTGTATCCAAAAGACCTTCACGAGAAGCGTCTTCACCTAAATCGTCTATTATTTTTTTGTAACGCTCTTTAACATCATCAGTAACATTCATACAATATTCTTCAAAACTTTTATATGGCATAGCTTATATTATTTTAATTTGTCTTGGTATTGTTTTTCAAGTTTTTTTAACTTCGGATTTATGATTACTTGGCAATAGCCATGTTGTCTATTATTGTCATAATAATCTTGATGGTTGTTTTCAGCATCATAAAACACTTCAAATTTATTAATTTCTGTAACAATAGGGTTTTCAAATACATCACTATCGTTTAGTAAGGCTATAAAATCTTCAGCACTATCCCTTTGTTCTTTATCTAAATAAAATATTGCCGAACGATATTGTGAGCCAACATCATTGCCCTGTCTGTTTAATGTTGTTGGGTCGTGAGTCGCAAAGAATATTTCTAATAAATCTTTATAAACCACTTTGCTTTTATCAAAAATAATTTTAGTAGCCTCGGCATGACCGGTTCTTCCTTCACAAACCTCACGATATGCCGGGTTTTTAATAAAACCTCCTGTGTATCCGGAAATTACTTGCTTTACACCTTCAATTCTATTAAATACGGCTTCAGTACACCAAAAGCATCCTCCTGCAAAAATTGCTGTCTTAAAAAGTTGTGTCATTTTTTTTATAAAGTAATAATAAACTTTTGTCTTCTGCAAACATAAATCCTTAACTAAAGAATTAACAAGTAAATGCATTTTTTTAACGTTTGCTTAATAATATACCGTTTTCACGTAATGTATTTTTGCAAAAAATGTAACATCTTGGATTTTTAGTAGTCCTTGATTTATATATTTTATCAAATCAATCAAAAAAAATGAAAAAATCACTTTGTTTATTCTTCATTATTCTTTTTAGCACATTAGTTTTTTCACAAGAGAAAAAATTCTTAAATCTTAAGAGAGCAACTGTTGCTCCAAAAATTGATGCAGTTTTAGACGATCAAGCATGGCAAGAAGCAGAAGAAGCAAAAGATTTTGTAGAATTTAGGCCTACAATGGGACAGTCTGAAAAAGCAAATCAAAAAACGATTGTAAAAGTAACTTATGATGATAATGCAGTATATTTTGCTGCCTATCTTTATGACGATCCGGCAAATATTATGAAGCAGTTAACTACTCGTGATAATTTTGGCACTGCAGATTTTTTTCTTATATCAGTCAATCCAAACAATGATGCACAAAACGATACTGAATTTTTAATATTTAGTACTGGAACACAAGGAGATGCTATCGCAACAGCCGATGGAAATGAAGATTGGGGCTGGAATGCCGTTTGGGATAGCGCAGTGAAAATAGTAGAAGATGGTTGGGTAGTGGAAGTTAAGATTCCATATTCTGCTTTACGCTTTTCAAACAAAGGTGTACAAACTTGGGGCATCCAGTTTCATCGAAGACACATGAATGATAACAGGCAGCTTACATGGAATCCTATTGATTTGACTAAAGGCAATATTGGGTTATATCATGGTGAAATAAGAGGAATTGAAAATATTGAGCCTCCAACACGATTAAGCTTTTATCCTTTTGCGTCAACCGTTACTCGCTCTTTTGATGGTGAAACTGATAATAATAATCGTCTTGGATTAGATATAAAATATGGGATCACTGAAAACTTCACGCTTGATGCAACTTTAATTCCTGATTTTAGTCAAGTGGGATTTGATGATGTAGAATTGAACCTTGGTCCTTTTGAACAAGAATTTTCAGAGCAAAGACAATTCTTTAAAGAAGGTATAGACTTATTTAATAAAGGTGATCTGTTTTATTCAAGGCGAATAGGAAATTCACCTATTGGAAATCCAATTCTTGACACAAATGAAGAAATTGTTGATTATCCAAATAAAGTGAAAATGCTTAACGCAATTAAGGTTTCTGGGCGGACAAAAAATGGTTGGGGAATAGGTGTCTTTAATGCAATTACCGAAAAAACTGAAGCAACAATTGAAGATAGTGTAACTAAAGAAACTCGTAAAGAAGTTATTGAACCATTAGCTAACTATAATATTCTTGTAGTTGATAAACAATTTAACGGCAACTCTTCTGTGAGCCTGGTTAACACCAATGTCACAAGAGATGGAAATTTTAGAGATGCTAACGTAACAGCTGCTTTATTTGATATTACCAATAAAAAGAATACTTATAACTATGAAGGAGAATTCAAAATGAGTAATCTGAATTTGGCCGAAGGAAATCAAACTGGTTTTAGTTCAGAAATAGGATTTAATAAAGTAAGTGGAAAATATAGATTTGGTATTGATTATAGTATGGCAGATAAGAAATACGATATCAATGATATGGGAATTTTATTTAGAAACAACTATAGCAACGTTTCTTCATATTTTTCATATAGAATATTTGAACCTACTAAGAAATTAAATAATTTCAGATTTAATTTATGGGCTAATTATAAAAGATTATTCAAACCTGGAACTTATACCGGAAAAAATATTGGTATGCATATTTATGCTCAAAACAAGAAACTTTGGGAATTTGGTGGTAATATGAATTGGAACATTGGTAAACAATTTGATTATTGGGAACCAAGAACTGATGGACGTTTTTTTACTTCTAAAGATAACTTCAACATGAATACCTGGTTCGCGACAAATAGAGCCAAACGCTTTCAAATGATGGCTAACACTGGATTTGCTACCTTGTTTGATAAAGAACGTGATGTATTTCATTATTGGCTTGGCTTAAATCCAAGAATGCGTTTTAACGATAAATTCACATTAAGATTCTCATTCAATTTTCAAAAAGGAAATGGAGGTCGTGGTTATGTGACTAATATTGGTGATGAGGTAATTTTTGGTCAACGTAAACAACAAACTATTGAGAATAGTATATCAGGCACATATAATTTTAATTCTTTTCATTCACTCAACCTAACGTTTAGAAATTACTGGTCGACTGTTACATACCGCCAAGATCTATTTACACTATTAGAAGATGGTAATGTTACTACTGATACTGGACACAATTTAGACAATATTGGTTTTGATCCTAATGCGAATTTTAATACCTGGAATCTTGATTTTAGATATTCATGGCAATTTGCTCCCGGAAGTCAATTAACGGCTTTATATAGAAATTCGCTGTTTAATTTTGATACGATGTCTAGTGAAAACTATTTTGATAGTATAGGTACATTATTTGACCAACCGATAGAGCATGTGTTCTCATTGCGTTTAGTTTATTACATCGACTATAATAACATCAAAAATTTATTAAAGAAGAAAAATAGCTAATCATTGCACATAAAACGATAAAGTAGTAATTTCCCTTCGTGATTACTAATTATAATGATTAAAGCAAAAAACATTCATAAATACTTTGATGACTTACACGTATTAAAAGGTGTAGATATCAATATAAAAAAAGGAGAGATTGTTTCTATTGTTGGTGCTTCAGGAGCAGGTAAAACAACACTTTTGCAAATTTTAGGTACACTTGATAAAGCATCAGTAAAAGAAACACCAAAACTACAAATCAATAGTGTTTCTGTCATTGATTTAAACGATAAAGCATTAGCAAAGTTTAGGAATGAGAATATTGGTTTTATTTTTCAGTTTCATCAATTATTACCTGAATTTACAGCTTTAGAAAATGTGTGTATTCCTGCGTTTATAAAAGGTATAAAAAAAACTGAAGCCGAAGATAAAGCAAAACAGCTTTTAGATTTTTTAGGCCTTTCTCAAAGATATAGCCACAAGCCAAACGAGCTTTCCGGTGGTGAGCAACAACGTGTTGCAGTCGCTCGAGCTTTAATAAATAATCCTAATCTTATTTTAGCCGATGAGCCTTCTGGAAATCTCGATAGCGAATCTGCCGAAAATTTACATAACCTGTTTTTTAAACTTAGGGATGAGTTTGGACAAACCTTTGTTATTGTAACTCACAATGAAGAATTAGCAAACATGGCAGATAGAAAGTTAACAATGGTAGATGGTAAAATAGTAAATAGTTAACAAAATGTAATTGTAGATTTTAGGCTACGCTTATCGGAATTTTTATGATTTTTTAGTGGATTAAATGCAAATGAATTTAGTGTAACCAGAGCTACCTTAATAATGATTTTTATCTTATTTTGATGAAATAATAAAATCCATTATTAGCGTTTTAAGTTCTTCAGCATGAATAGTTTTGAACATATGCTGGGCATGTGCATTTCCAGGAAATTCTTTCATTCTCTTTGGTTCTTTGGATTCAGCATATATTTTCTTTACTCTTTGATAAAGTCCTTCTTTTTTAGATACTATTAAAAACTTATCTATTGTATTAGATTCTATTGGATTTCCTCCTGCTGGAGCCAGTAAAACCACTTTGCTAATCGGTGTTTGTTTATAAGATAAAGCAGACAATACGGCTGCACCACCCATGCTAGCCCCTACTACATTTATTTCCTTAAAACCTTGTTCTTTTGCGTAAGCTATCGCGCCTAGAACATCATACAGCTTTTTTTTAGTGTGTCCAGCGACACTATTGCCATAACCTCCAAAATCTATTGATAAAACAGAAACACCTTTTTCCTGAAACTCTTCAGCCAGGAAATACCAACTTTCTTTATTAAAGATAGCTCCATGTGCAAAAATTACGATTTTGTTTTTCTTCGCAATAAAATAAGCTGCTTCAATTTTACCATCATCTTCAGTGTCAAAATTCACCAGTTCAAACTTATCTTGTGCTAATACCATATTGTTCGCAGAAAACATAATTAATAATACGAGTAAGACTATTTTATCAAAATATTTCATGTGTTTATATTTATTGTTTTTCAATGGTCACATGCCTGCATACCGTAGTGACGGTATTTCGGCACGCAGGCATGCTGTTCGCTATTAATCATTCCCTTGGATGATAAAAATTTTAGCATGCTCGTTTCATAATTATAAACCTATGGATACATCAATTCACCAGCATAAACCATAACCTTCAAATCATTCTCCATAGGAGGAATAGGACAAGAATGATTAGGGTTATAAACACAATATGGATTGTATGCCATATTAAAGTCTAATACTAATATTTCATCATCAGGTATATCCAACACCAAATATCTTCCTCCTCCATAAGTAGTATCTCCAGAAGTTAAATCGGTAAAAGGGATAAACAATGCTCCTTTCTTCTTTCCTGATTTGGCAGCTCGTTGTCCTTGATAAATATCTAATGTTAAAGATTTACCATTCAATTTAAAAGATACTTTTCCATAAATTAAATAATCGTATGACTCACCTCCTGTTGTTTTGATACTAAATGTTCTTCCGTCGTCAAATCTAATTAAACTTCCATTAACCCGATACGTATAATCGATATCATAATATTTTAAACCTTCAAAGTCTTTCATTAACTCTTCGGTTAACATCGTTTTATCTTTTACTTTATAATCATGGTCTTTCTGATTTCTCCACTCAATTACCTTAGTATAGTATTCCTCCTGATTATCTGCATATATAAATCCTTGAGAATAAACAGTTTGTTGAAATATCAAACTCAAAAGACCAATAAATAATATTTTGCTCATAGTTATAATTTAATATAAAAAATATTTAACGCTATATATAAAAATTTAACCTATACACACGTATAGCAAACAATATTACAAAATTTAATGGTAAATTTAAGATGACTCAAAAGGTTTACCTCAGATGATATGTCTTTTAAAACTACAAAACAAAAAATTCTGTTTTGTGTTAAATGGAGTTATATGTTCTTCTTTTACGCAACGAATTTTCTCAAATCCATTTTTGAGTTCTGTGGTTAGACTTTCTTCACAATATTGTTTAATATCAAGTCCACTACATTTTTTTGGCCCGTTTTCTGAAAACGTTCCAATTGTTATATAACCACTTACATTTTTTCTTGCAGTATTAAGATATTTTGAAATTTGATCTGCCGTAGTCAAAAAATGAAAAGTAGCTCTATCGTGCCAAATATCAAAAGTTGTTTCGGGTACAAATTCGGTTATGTCACTAACAACCCAATTTATTTTATCAGCTTTATTGCCTAAACGTTTTTTTGTCTTATCAAGTGCTTTGGCAGAAATGTCTAATACCGTTATGTTTTCAAATCCTTTGTCAAGCAAATAGTCTACAAGCTTACTATCACCACCACCTATATCAATAATTTTTGCTGTTTTAGTCAAACCAAATGAGTTGATAAGATCAATCGAAGTTTTAGGGCTTTTTTGTGTCCAACTTACCTGGTCTGGGCTTTTAGTTTCATAAACTCTTTCCCAATGTTTTTTTCTTTCAATTTCCACTTTATGCCTGCCTGTTTTGTAATCATTTATTACTTAAACAAAGTTAGCTTTTTTATTTATAATAGTTAATAACTCTAATGTTTAACTTAATAAATCAAATATCACTTTCCGATATAGAAATCAACCAGTATTGATTTCCAAACGATTACATTTTTAAGGTATAATAAGGTGGTAAATCAACAATAAAACCCATTATATAAGCCTTACTCTTTTAAGAATGTTGGTAATTCGTTTTTTTCTGTTTATAAACTATTTTTTATCCGTCCAGATATTACAAAAAAGACATAAAAGGCCTTAATCAACTAAATCAATGAACAGGACTCTGCGTACATGGGCAGTTACTAATTCCTCTCAGTAAGTCAAGCCCTATTGTAACAACATGGGTACCAGAATTAAAACCAGATAAATCATTCATCGTTACTTGATAAGCATAACCGAAATAGAAAATTGACTTCTTAAACCCTACCATTGGACCAAGATTTAAAGGTTTGAAAAATTGATCGTTAAGAAATCTGTATGATATTCCAGCCCAATAATAATCTTCATTTTTACCATATTTTCTGAATTTTAAATTCAAATCCGTACTGGAGCGTTTGTCACTACTAAATAATTGATAATAAATTGAAGGTTCTATTTCAACCTTTGATCCTTTTCTAATTACATATCCTGAATATATTTGATAATTTAAAAGTAAATCGGGTTCTAAAACTCTAAAATCTTCGACTTTTTTCTCAAGGATATTATTTGCATTAAAACTGAAATAAAATCCTTTATTTCTATACAATACACCTAGATCAAAATTATTATTTGAAGTAGACCTGTTGTCTGTAACAGCTGGATCTAAAATGGGTATCTCATAAGTGGTATTAAAATTACTAATATCAATTTTAAAAGTGTTAATATTATAAGATATCCCAAAAGACAAATACTGTTTAGAATAATAATCTAAAATAAGATGGTGAGCAAAAGAGAATTTTGCACCCGTTTGTATGGTATTTCCATTCCTGTCATTATACAAGGATAATCCCACTCCGGAGCGATCAGCAATTCTAAAATCTGCATAGAGAGATTGATTGTCTGGAGCTCCTTTAATTCCGACCCACTGTGTCAATCCGTTAGCTCTAATTTTTAGATTATCTCCAATACCTGCATAGGTTGGAGAAACCACGAAATTATTATCTGCTAAATATTGAGTAAAAACAGGCAAATTTAACTCTTGGCTATAACTATTAGCTATAGCAATAAGAAAAAGATATATAATTAGTTTTTGCATTTGAATAATTTTAATTTTAGAGCTCATAATCACTAATTTTAGTTATCTGTAAAGTGTAAAATGTCCAACAAATTCACGATCATCTCTTGGGTCATTGAGTTTTACAACATACCAATAATCTCCTGTAGGGAGTTCGGTACCATTATATTTACCATCCCATTTTTCGCCTAGACGCATGGTTGCTATTTTACGGCCATACCTATCAAAAATGGAAAATACAAGGTTTGGATAATTTATCGTACATCCTGGAGCCCATCCATCATTATTGCCGTCACCATTTGGGGTGAAATAATTAGGAATACATACATCAATGTACTCAAAATACTTTGTGGCTTCAGCAACACAACCATTACTATCTGTTACAATGACTGTATAATCTCCTGATTCATAAATAACAAAAGTATTATCACTTCCATAAGATTCACCATTAAGGGTGTATTCATATATTCCTGATCCACCGGTAGTTATAGCTACAATCTCATTTAATTGTCCATTCTCCAGTACAATTTCTAATGGATCAAACTGTAAAATTTCAAAATTATCGGTTCTTTGAATACATCCATTTGTGTGTCTAACATCTATAAAATGATTAGTTCCCGGTACTACATTTGTAAATACATTACTAGCCTGATAACTTCCTCCATTTAGGGAGTAATCTAAATCTGCAAGATCAGTTATACTAGCATCTACAGTTACCGTAACGGTACTGGTTGCAATAATATCTGTACAGCCATATTCAACAATAGCTATTGGGTTAATTATTACCGATTCCGGAAATGTTATATTCCATTCTGATTCACAGCCAAGATTGTCACGAACATAAACAATATGATCGCCACCGCTTAATCCTATAAAATCAAACTGCGTTTGAACCGAAGTTCCAGTAGTATAAACACCGTCAATATCATCTAAGCTCACACTATATGGTAAAAACCCACCAGAAATTTCAATACTAAATTCACCATTTAAATCGCCTTCGCAAACCTCTGGGAATATAGAATTTGGAACAATATTTAGTATAACCGGGGTTGGTTCATTAATTGTGAAATCAAAAATTTCAAAACAACCTAACTCATCCTGCGCCATAGCTTGGTAATCTCCTGGAGCAAGGTTATCAAATATAGGGTCATC
>JAGLKH010000083.1 GCA_023141985.1 Flavobacteriaceae bacterium
ATTTTGGCTAAACGCTTTATTGAAGGAAAACGTTTATTGTATTTACACCCGGCACAGATGTATTTGTTTATTTCAGTAGTGTTTTTCTTTTTGTATTCATTTAAAGTTAGAGAAGCATCACAAAGTGTTGATAAAGCGCTACAAGAAATAGATATAAAATCTAAGGATAGTACGAGTATCTTGACTAATCCAGTGTCTTTTGATTCTATAGCCGTTAAAAAACTATCAGAATCATTAAAAGAAAATCAAGTTATAACCGGAATGAAAGATGAAGACATTCAGAAACTAGATTCTTTAATTGCGAACAGTACAAATCAAAATAATATAAATAAGTCTTTAAACTTTGATTTTAGTCAAAAAAAAATAGATTCATTAATTGATTTAGGAGCAAGTGATAAAGATATATACAAAGAAATGGGGATGAATGATGATGCTGGTTTTATAACGAAAAAATTCTATTCGCAAATACTTAAATTTTATAAAAGCAGGGATGGAGGAAGTATTTTACAATCCTTTTACGATACTATTCCTTTAGCATTATTTGTGTTATTACCAATCTTTGCTTTTTTATTGAAACTCCTTTTTTATAAAAGGGGTTCTTTTTCACATCATTTGGTGTTTAGCTTTTATTATTTTTCTTTCTTATTTACAGTTTTTGCTATAATACTCGGCGTAAATTACATTTGGGAAGTTCCAGATTGGTTAGATACAATTTTAGTGTTTTCTACATTCTTTTATTTATTCCTCGCTATAAAACGCTTTTATGGTCAAGGATGGTTCATAAGCTTCTTTAAAACTTGTGTTACAACATTTATTTATACACTTTTTGTTGCACCAATAGCATTTGTGTTTATTTTAGGAATTGCGTTTATGTTTTATTGACAAAACTTGGTTTTGTCATCCTGAACTAGTTTCAGGATCTTATTAATGGTTAGCTGTAAGTTTATTAAAAATTACTGAATACTGATACTGTCAACTGAAGACTTATTTTAGCTTCTCCTTTAAATAGTGCCCTGTATATGAAGCCTTGTTTTTTGCAATCTCTTCAGGGTTGCCTTGAGTTATCAGCATTCCTCCATTTTCGCCACCATTTTAGCCTTTGTTGGTGTTTTTCACCAACAAAGGCTAAAAAATAATAAAAGTTGGTGAAAAACACCAACTGTGGCAATAATAATTTCTAAAGACTGAAAACTGCCAACTGAAGACTTATTTTAGTTTTCCCTTCAAATATTGACCTGTGTATGAAGCCTTATTTTTAATAAGCTCTTCAGGTGTGCCTTGAGCGATAAGTGTGCCTCCATTTTCTCCACCATCTGGACCAAGATCAATAATATAATCGGCACATTTAATTAACTCTAAATTGTGTTCTATTACAATTATAGAATGTCCTTTTTCTAAAAGTGCGTTAAAGGATTTTAAAAGCTTCTTGATGTCATGAAAATGTAAGCCGGTAGTAGGTTCGTCAAAGATGAAAAGCGCTTTTTCTTTGGTGTTTCCTTTGCCTAAAAAGGTTGCCAGTTTAATACGCTGCGCCTCACCACCTGAAAGGGTAGAAGAGCTTTGACCTAGGGTTACATAACCCAAACCAACATCTTGTAGAGGCTGCAATTTATTTTTAATTTTAGATTGTTTATGCAAGTCGAAAAAGGCAATCGCATTATCAATCGTCATGCTTAAAATATCGTGAATATTTTTATCTTCAAAAGTAACTTCTAGAACTTCCTTTTTAAAACGCTTGCCTTTACAGGTTTCACACTCTAAATGCACATCTGCCATAAATTGCATCTCTATGGTAACTTCCCCTTCACCTTTACAAGTGTCACATCTTCCACCATCTACATTAAATGAAAAATGTTTGGGTTGATAGGCACGAATAAGGCTTACTTTTTGTTTAGAAAAAAGTGCTCTAATATCATCATATGCCTTAATATAGGTCACTGGATTAGAACGTGAGGAACGTCCGATAGGATTTTGATCTACAAACTCGATGTGGCCTACATTACTGAAATTACCATCGATAGAAGTAAATTCTCCAGCTTTCTCACCATAGCCACCAATTTCTTTTATGAGTGCCGGATAGAGTATGTTCTTAACTAATGTGCTTTTTCCACTTCCAGATACTCCGGTAACCATTGTAAGCATTCCAAGAGGAAACGTGATATCTATATTTTTAAGGTTGTGTTCTCGTGCTCCAATAATATTCACCTGATATTTTGAAGTTCTTCTCGTTTTAGGTACCTCAATTTTAAGTGTTCCATTTAAATATTTTGCTGTTAACGATTCAGAAGCTAAAATGTCTGCAAAAGTTCCAGTAGCGACCACATGACCACCAAACGTACCAGCTTCTGGACCTATATCTATAATTTCATCGGCAGCTGCCATTATATCTTCGTCGTGTTCTACTATAATAACCGTATTCCCTATATCACGCAGCGATTTTAAAACTGTAATTAAGCGTTCTGTATCTCGAGGATGTAATCCAATACTTGGTTCATCGAGAATGTACATAGAGCCTACCAGGCTACTGCCTAAAGAGGTCGCTAAATTTATGCGCTGACTCTCACCACCCGAAAGTGTATTAGATTTTCTATTAAGCGTTAAATAATCTAAGCCTACATTGGTTAAGAAAGATAAGCGTGTATGTATTTCCTTTAATAATCGTTTTGCAATTTGTGTGTCGTAATCGTTTAGTTCTAATTGATTAAAAAAGACTACTAATTTGTTTAATGGTAATTCAACTAAATCTGTAATTGTAGCATTTCCAATTTTAATAAAATTAGCTTCAGGACGTAAGCGTTTACCTTTGCATATGTGACATTTTGTTTTTCCTCTATATCGAGAAAGCATCACTCTATTTTGAATTTTATAAGCTTTGCTTTCTAATTCTGCAAAAAATGAATTTAGTCCTTCAAAATATTTATTTCCATCCCAAATGAGTTGTTTTTGGGCATCATTTAGTTCAAAGTATGGCTTATGAATAGGGAAATCGAACTTATGAGAATTGTTTACCAGTTGATCACGATACCAACTCATACTTTCTCCTCTCCAGGGAAAAATAGCATTTTCATAAATTGACAGTCCGGTATTTGGGACCACTAAATTGTTATCTATACCAATAACATCACCATAGCCTTCGCATTTAGGACAAGCTCCATAAGGATTATTAAAACTGAATAAATGTATGTTGGGTTCCAAAAATGAAATGCCATCAAGTTCAAATTTATTGCTAAAGTGTTTTAATTTATTATCTGAAAGCGTTTGTAAATAACATTCACCTTTTCCTTCAAAAAAAGCGGTTTGAATAGCGTCTGCTAAACGATTATAGAAATCTTCATCATTACGAACTATTATTCTATCTACAACAAGATCTATCGCCTTATTTGTCTGGTTAAAGCTTTCGACTACATCAATTCTATTAACTGTCTCATTTATTTTAATGCGAGCATATCCTTGCTGCTGCAAAACTTTGAGTTTATCTTTTAACAAACGTCCTTTTTCTAAATGAATAGGAGCGAGGAGTAGCAATTTTTCTCCTTCAGGAAAAGTCTTTATATAATTTAAAACATCTGTAATTGTATCTTTTTTTACTTGTTTACCAGATTTTGGAGAATAGGTCTTACCAATTCTTGCAAATAATAGTTTTAAATAATCATAAATTTCGGTAGTTGTACCAACAGTAGAGCGTGGATTAGTAGAATTCACCTTTTGTTCTATTGCAATAGCAGGAGCAATTCCTTTAATGTAATCAACTTTGGGCTTATTTAGTCGTCCTAAAAATTGTCGTGCATAGCTGGATAGGCTTTCTACATAACGCCTTTGCCCTTCTGCATAAAGAGTGTCGAAAGCAAGACTTGACTTGCCCGAACCAGATAATCCGGTAATAACAACGAGCTTATTTCTGGGTATAATGACATCAATATTTTTAAGGTTATGCAATTTTGCACCTTTTATAAGGATGTTGTGTTTTGGATTTACTTTAGAAATATCAGTATTCATAAGCGTTTTAAAGGAAATAATTTTGCAAAGATACCACTTCTATTTCAGCAATAAAAATGGATTTAAAAGCAATTTTATGTTAAAAAAGTAAATTCTTTTTGCTTTTTAGGTATGTTTGTTGTTATATTTGAAGCGTATTAAACAACAAACTAAACTATTTGCTTATAACAAACATTACTTTTTAAATTATAAAATCCTACCATAGAATATTAATTCTATGCTTAAAAAGTAATGATTATGAGACAAGAGCTTATTACAGATGCTGTTTTAGTTAGTAACTACATTAACGGAGATGAACAGTCCCTTTCGGTTTTAATTAAGAGACACAAGCAGAAAATTTACAGTTTTATTTATTCTAAAGTTTTTGATAGAGATATTACTGAGGATGTCTTTCAAGATACTTTTATTAAAGTTATTCGCACTCTTAAACTTGGCAAATATAATGAAGAAGGTAAATTTTTACCTTGGACAATGAGAATTGCTCATAATCTAATTATTGATTTCTTTAGAAAAGGAAACAGAATGCCAACTTTTCAAAACACAGATGAATTTGATATTTTTTCAGTATTAAGTGATAATACTTTGAGTGCTGAAAGTACAATTATCAAAAATCAAATTCATAGTGATGTAAGAAAATTGGTTGATGAGCTTCCAAATGACCAAAGAGAAGTATTAATGATGCGTATTTTTAAAGATATGAGTTTTAAAGAGATATCTGAAGTTACCGGTGTTAGCATAAATACTGCTCTTGGAAGAATGCGTTATGCTCTAATCAATTTGCGAAAGCTCATAACAGAAAAGAATATTGTTCTTACACAATAGTTAAGTTTATTGTAAATAAATATTCGGATCATCAGTCAACATTAATCAATAGTTGAAAATAATTTTTTCTCCTGTTTCTCATAATTTATTTGAATAGATTAAAATAAATTGTGAAGTTATATCGTTAGGTAGTTTAAAAATGTGATATATATTAAATTGCCTATGAAAAATTCTTTTACTCTTAATGAATTAATTTCTTTTGTTAGTGGTGAGAAAAACGTTACAAATATGGACGGTGCAGAGATCGCCTGTCAGACAGATAGTCGAAAACTAAGTAACAGTGAAATGTTAGATTCAGATTTGTGTATTTCCCCAGACAAAAGAATTATCAACAGTATCTTAAATTATTCCCGGGCTTTAACAATTATTAAAACAAAACGTACCGGGAATTTTAATTTGATGATGAATTGATAAAATCGTAAATTAATAAAGCCCTGATGGATTCATTTTTATCAGGGCTTTTTTATTTTTGCAGTGACAATTTAAATGTTTTTATTTACAAATTGATTATGGAAAGGTTGACTAAAAAAGAAAGATTTAAAAAAGTAATTGCATACTTTGATGAGCACATGCCTGTTGCTGAGACTGAATTGACTTATAAATCAGCCTATGAACTTTTAGTAGCTGTCATTCTTTCTGCCCAATGTACAGATGTTAGGGTCAATATGCTTACACCCGCATTTTTTAAATCATTTC
>JAGLKH010000084.1 GCA_023141985.1 Flavobacteriaceae bacterium
TTACAATTTATAAAAAAATATTTATTGTTGAGCTTTAAAGGCTTTTAATTTTTCAATGAATTTTGGAACGACTTCAAAAGCATCACCTACAACGCCATAATCTGCTGCTTTAAAGAAAGGTGCTTCGGGGTCTGTGTTTATAACAACTTTTACTTTAGAAGCGTTAATACCTGCTAAATGCTGTATTGCTCCCGAAATCCCGATAGCAATATATAGGTTAGATGCTACGGGTTTCCCCGTTTGGCCAACGTGCTCACTATGAGGTCTCCAACCTAAATCGGAAACCGGTTTAGAACACGCTGTTGCTGCACCCAAAACTTCGGCTAATTCTTCTATTATTCCCCAATTTTCGGGGCTTTTTAAACCACGGCCTCCAGACACTACAATCTCTGCGTCTGCTATAGTAACTTTATCTGTAGCTTTATCTACAGATTTTACAGTTACACCAAAATCAGGAACAGAAGGTAAAAAATCTTCATCAGATACGTCAACTGAATTTTCAAATACACCAAATGAATTTTTAGAAACACCAATGAGCTTAATTTCTGTGTTTAATTGAGACACTTCGAAGGCTTTACTTGAAAAAGCAGTACGTTTTACAGTAAAAGGTGAAGTGCTTGTTGGAGCTTCCACAACATTTGAAGTATATCCTGCATTTAAGCCTACAGCTAAAAGCGGCGCAAGGTATTTACTGTTTATACTTGAGCTTACAATAACAACTTTAGCGTTTTCTTTTTCAGCAGCTTGCTTAATAACACTGGCATAAGCATTGGCATTAAAATTTTCTAACAGTGGGTTAGATACCTGTAGCACCTTATCGACACCATAGTTTCCTAATTCTGAACTGTCTTTGGCATTAATTACAATCGCAGTAACTGTAGTTCCTAATTGGGTTGCAACTGCTTTTGCGTATGATGCAACTTCTAAAGCAACTTTTTTAAATTTTCCTTGTTCGGATTCTGTATATACTAAAACGGACATTTATTTTTATTTTTTTATCCTGAACTAGTTTCAGGATATGTTTAATTTTTACGTAAATTTCAAAAGATTCCGAAACAGGTTCGGAATGATTTAGCTTGCTAAATCACCTTAGCTTCATTATGAAGCAAGCTTACTAATTCATCAATATTATCGGGAGACACTAATGTTACTGCACCTTTAGCTTCAGGTTTTTCAAACTTTATTGAAACAGTTCCTGCACTTGTATCTATTGGATCAACAATTGTTAAAGGCTTTTTACGAGCCATCATAATACCTCTCATATTAGGGATTCGCAAATCACTTTCTTCAACAATGCCTTTTTGCCCACCTATTATTAATGGAAAAGATGTAGAAACGATTTCTTTTCCGCCATCAATCTCCCTGGAAACAGTTACATTGGTTCCTTCAACGTCTAAACCAATACAATTATTAACAAAATTTGCTTTAGTTAAAGCTGCAACCATTCCTGGCACCATTCCGCCATTATAATCAATGGACTCTCTTCCTGCAATTACCAAATCATAACTTCCATTTTCAACAACTTTTGCTAATTGTTTTGCCGTAGAAAAACCATCAGTTGGTATTGTATTAACACGAATTGCCGCATCTGCGCCAATGGCCAAAGCTTTACGTAAAGTAGGTTCTGTTTCTGCACCACCAACACTAACTACATCTACAGATGCGCCTTGTTTTTCTTTAAACCACATAGCGCGAGTTAAACCAAATTCATCATTAGGATTTATTACAAACTGCACACCATTAGTGTCAAATTTTGAATCTCCTTCTGTGAAATTGATTTTAGATGTTGTGTCTGGAACATGACTTATACACACTAAAATTTTCATATAATATTTTGTTTTTTAAGTAAAATTTTTTGAGAGTACGAAGATAGTTAAATTTATAATAATTTCCTATGCATGCATAATAAATATTTACATTACAGTTTAACAAATAATAATGCAATTATTACTATTTTTGCGATTGTAATATTGTAATATTTTATGAAGACAATTCAATTTAGAGAAGCTATTTGTGAGGCTATGAGTGAAGAGATGCGCAGAGATGATAGCATTTATTTAATGGGAGAAGAAGTGGCAGAATATAATGGTGCTTATAAGGCTTCCAAAGGGATGTTAGATGAGTTTGGTGCAAAACGAGTTATCGATACGCCAATTGCAGAGCTTGGATTTTCAGGAATTGCAATTGGATCTACAATGACAGGGAACAGGCCAATTGTTGAGTATATGACCTTTAACTTCTCTTTGGTTGGGATTGATCAAATTATTAATAATGCTGCTAAAATCAGACAGATGTCTGGAGGCCAATTTAAATGTCCAATTGTATTTCGTGGTCCAACAGGATCTGCAGGTCAATTAGGAGCTACACACTCACAAGCATTTGAAAGTTGGTTTGCAAATACACCTGGATTAAAAGTGGTTGTACCTTCAAATCCATACGATGCAAAAGGCTTATTAAAATCGGCTATTAGAGATGATGATCCTGTAATTTTTATGGAAAGTGAGCAAATGTATGGTGATAAAGGTGAAATTCCCGAGGGCGAATACACTATTCCTTTAG
Organism: Flavobacteriaceae bacterium; assembly: GCA_023141985.1. GTDB lineage: Bacteria > Bacteroidota > Bacteroidia > Flavobacteriales > Flavobacteriaceae > PRS1. The sequence continues at coordinate 2,560 of JAGLKH010000084.1, forward strand.
GAGTTGCAGATATTAAACGAGAAGGTAAAGATGTGACTATAGTATCTTTTGGAAAGATTATTAAAGAAGCATATAAGGCTGCAGATACACTTGAAAAAGAAGGGATTTCTTGCGAAATCATCGATTTACGTACTGTTCGCCCATTGGATCACGAGACCATTTTAACTTCGGTTAAAAAAACCAATAGATTAGTTGTTTTAGAAGAAGCTTGGCCTTTTGGAAATGTGTCGACCGAAATCACGTATCAGGTACAGTCTCAGGCATTCGATTATTTAGATGCTCCAATTATAAAAATTAATACCGCAGATACACCTGCACCTTTTTCTCCAGTTTTGTTAGCCGAATGGTTGCCAAATAGCAACGACGTTATTAAAGCTGTAAAAAAAGTAATGTACAAATAAATCTTATTTTTATACGTTATATAAACTTCATTAGCATGATTGTTGATGAAGTTTTATTTTTAAAAATAGTCATTTTGAAAAAACTCCTATTTTTTATTGTTTTCATTTATAGTTTTAATGTTTTCTCACAAGCTAAAGTAAGTGGACACGTATTTGATGAAAATAACGATCCTGTTTCATTTGCTAATGTTGTGTTTAAAGGCTCTTCAATTGGTACTATTACTAACGAAAATGGAAAATTTTATTTGGAGTCTGATGAAACTTGGGATATACTTATAGTCTCTTTTATTGGTTATGAAACCATAGAATTTAAACTCGAAAAAAAGGTAAATTACGATTTAAAACTTACGATTAAAGAATCTGTTGCAAAACTAAATGAAGTACTAATCGTAGTAGGAAAACAACCTAAAAAGAATAATCCGGCAATAGACATACTTAGAAAAGTTTGGGAGCATAAACGTAAAAATGGGTTAAAACAATTTAAACAATACGAGTACGATAAATACGAGAAAGTAGAATTCGATCTAAATACTATTGATAGCGCTTTAATAAAAAGCAAACTTTTTAGAGGAATGGAATTTGTTTTCGAGCAAGTAGATACTTCAAGAGTTACCGGTAAAACATACCTGCCTATGTTTATTAATGAGGCAGTCTCAAGAGTTTATGGAGATAATACTCTTAATAAAGAAAAATCTGTTTTAAAAGGAAATAAAAATTCTGGATTTAGCGATAACCAGATTATTATCGATTTTGTAGACGATTTATATTCAGATTATAATGTTTACGATAACTATCTGAAGTTTTTTGACAAAAGTTTTGTTAGTCCACTATCTAAAACAGGAATTAATACTTATAATTATGTGCTTTTAGATAGTGCATTTATTGATAACAAGTGGTGTTATAATATCATTTATTATCCAAGACGTAAAAACGAACTCACTTTTAAAGGCGATTTTTGGGTAAATGACACAACCTATGCCATTAAGGAAATTAATCTTCAAGCCACAAAAAGTGCTAATATAAACTGGGTTAAAGAAATATATATCGAGCAAGAATTTGAAGTCTTAAACGATTCTTTATTTCTTGTTAAACGAGATTATATGATGTCTGATTTCGCCCTCAATAAAAAAGAAAAATCACATGGAATTTATGGTAAACGAACCACCTTATTTAATAACTACGAGTTTGATAAAGTAAAGGATAAAAAATTCTATGATGAGGAAGTGTATTATTACGATAAAGATGTTTACGATAGAGATGATAATTTTTGGGATGTTAATCGTGCCGAGGTATTAAACAAGGACGAACGGGGTGTTTATAAAATGCTTGATACACTTAAAACCGTTAAAAAGTTTAAACAATTATATAATCTTGGGAGCATCTTATCTTCCGGATATATAGAGTTTAATACACTTCCTTTAGATTATGGTCCAATTTTTTCAACTTTTGGATTTAATGAGGTCGAAGGTTTACGATTAAGAACAGGAGGAAGAACTTATTTTGGACGAAACGATTTATGGCGATTAGAAGGATTTACAGCTTATGGATTTAAAGATAATAAGTTTAAATATGGAATTTCGGGTAAATGGTTAGTAGACAAAAAAAACAGGCTAATTATTTCGGGAGGCAATCGTCGCGATGTAGAACAAATCGGTGCAAACCTAACAACTTCTACAGATGTATTAGGACGTAATTTAGCATCATCTTCGGTTGTAGGTACAGGAAGTAACGATAAATTGACAAGTATTAACTTAACTACTCTTGCCGTAGAGGTGGAACCTTGGCGAAATATAATCTTTAGACTTGGAGGAAATTATAGAACTTTAGAGTCGGCTTCCTCAACCTTTAGTTTAGATTATTTTGATGCTGATTCCTCTACAGGAATATCTTCCGAAGTAAAACAATATGAAACCTCATTTTCTATTTCATATTTTCCAAAACGTAAAATGACAGGTTTTGGTGTAGAACGTCATGAGGCAAACGATAATTTTGCACGTTTGTTTGCGCAAATTAGCCGAGGAGATAAAAGTGTATTTAACAGTGATTTTAATTACACTAAAGTACAATTCTCTTATACTCAGCCTTGGCAATTAGGTGGTTTTGGCAGATTGTTTTCTACTATCGAAGCTGGAAAAACATTTGGAGAAGTGCCTTTAGGCCTATTAAGCGTAATACCTGGAAATCAATCTTATTTTTCAATTTATAATACCTTTTCACAGTTAGACTATTACGAGTTTGTTTCCGATACTTATACCTCTTTACATTTACAACATAATTTTAATGGTCGTTTGTTTTCAAGAATTCCTTTTTTAAGAAAATTTAATCTTCGCGAAATTATAAGTGTTAGAGGTGTTTGGGGAGAAATTTCTGATGAAAATAGAGCCTTAAATGCCTCAGGGTTGATTTATCAAGCACCGAGCGATAAGTTCTATTGGGAATATAGCTTTGGTGTAGGTAATATTTTTAAAATATTTAGATTAGACTTTAACTTTAGAGGCAATTACCTCGACAATCCTGATGCTCGTAAATTTGGAGTAACAGGAACTTTCGGATTTAATTTTTAAT
>JAGLKH010000085.1 GCA_023141985.1 Flavobacteriaceae bacterium
ATATAACCATATTTCTCCATCTGACTTAAAACCACATTTCGACGATTTTTTACGCCAACTGGATTTCTATTTGGTCTTGGGTTATAAAGTGATGAGTTTTTAAACATCCCAACCAACATAGCAGATTCTTTAAGTTCTAATTCTTTAGGTTCTTTGCCAAAATATATACGAGCGGCACTACGAATACCATCGGCATTGTTACCAAAATCGTAAATATTAAAGTATTGTGCGATAATTTCTTCTTTAGTGTATTGCCTTTCTAATCGAAGAGCAATAACCCATTCTTTTATTTTTTGAGTTATAGCTTGTAATTTATTTTTTGTTCTAACCCCAACAAATAATTGCCTTGCCAATTGTTGAGAGATGGTACTCGCCCCTCCCTTTTTACCTAAAAAAACAAAAGCTCTTAAAGTTCCTCTTGCATCAATCCCAGCATGATTAAAATAGCGTGCATCTTCCGTGGCAATTAAAGCATCTACCAAATGCTGTGGCAATTCTTTATAATCGACAGGAGTTCTATTATCTTTAAAATAAAATTTACCTAATGTTTTGCCATCCGAAGAAATGATTTCTGTTGCAAGATTTGTTCTTGGATTTTCAAGTTGTGTATGGTCAGGCATTTCTCCAAAAACTCCCCAGGATGCAAGCAAAAAAATTAATACTATGGCAACTATTCCTCCAAAGAAAAGCATCCAAAACCACTTAATATATTTCGAAAAATCTAATGCTTTATTTGTTTTCTTTTTTGCTGTCATCCTTAATTTTTACTCTGTGTTTTTTCTATTCTAAATCCAACGTCTGTGATCCCTTCAAGATTTTCTACACCTTTTACACTTCCGTTTTCACGCATTGCATGCTGAATATTTACTTTATATTCTCCACTCTCATTAAATACAACACCTTCTTTGTACCACAATTTATTTTCTTTAATATCTGTAAATCCTTTTCCTAATAATTCTCCATTTGGTTTCGCCATTTTATATTCTAAAGTGTCTTTTATAACTCTCCCATTAGGGAAATTCATTTCAACAATTAAAAATAAATTACTGTATTTATAGTCATTAGCATTTCTAATATTTATAAACAAATTATATTGTTTTATTGTATCAGGTGGTGTTATATTAAATGTTATTATATTATCTTTTTGCCAACTATCCGGTATGGTTATATATTCATCGTAAATGCGATTAGAATCACAAGAGATAAATCCTAATAGGAGTATTATAAAAATCCACCTTAAATTATTTCGCATTTCTTTGAGGCTTTCTTTTGTTTCGATTTCTGTTTCTATTATTTCTACGTTTCTTTTTACGTCTTGGACTATCGAATCGCGTTAAACTGTCTTGACCAACAACGTTTTCAAAATCGGTTTTAGTGTCTTCAATAAGTTCTTCGGCATATTCCTCAAGGCTTGCAACTTTTTTCTTCTTGTTGTTTAATTCAATTATTTCTTTAGCTTGTGCTGAAGTTAATTTATGCCAATTCATCCACTCTCCTTCATAAGCATACCACATATGTCCTTTAAAAATATCTGTTTTCTGGCAAACGGCTACACCTTTTTCTGTTCGTAATTTAATGTCTGTTTTAGGAAACTCTTTTAAAGCGTCAAGATAAGAATCGAGCTCATAATTTAAACAGCATTTTAATTTTCCACACTGTCCCGCTAATTTTTGAGGATTGAGAGAAAGCTGCTGAAATCTCGCTGATGATGTGCTTACCGAACGAAAATCGGTTAACCATGTCGAACAACACAACTCTCTGCCACAAGATCCAATTCCGCCAAGTCTTGCAGCTTCTTGACGAAAACCAACCTGTTTCATTTCTATTCTTGTTCTAAATTCTTTAGCGAATACTTTAATAAGTTCACGAAAATCAACACGTTCTTCTGCAGTGTAATAAAATGTGGCTTTACTTGCATCTCCTTGATATTCAATATCAGAAATTTTCATTTGCAATTTAAGGTCAATAGCAAATTGGCGTGCTTTTACTTTCATCGCCTCTTCCTTATCTCTGGCGGTTGTCCAAATATCGATGTCTTTTTGGGTTGCTTTTCGATATATCTTTAATGTCTCATCACTATCCTCTTCAATTTTTTTACGTTTCATTTGAACTCTTACAAGTTCTCCTGTAAGTGTCACCATACCGACATCGTGTCCAGATTGTGCTTGAGTAGCTACAACATCTCCAATACTTAACGATAAGTTTTCGGTGTTTTTGTAATAGTGTTTTCTTCCGTTTTTAAAACGTACTTCAATCCAATTATAAGGAATTTCACCACTTGGAAGAGACATGTTTGATAGCCAATCAAAAACAGTTAGTTTATTGCAGCTGTCTGTACCACAAGTTCCATTGTTTTTACACCCTCTGGGCTGACCATCTTTACCAGTTGAACAACTGTTACAAGCCATAAAATAAATATATATAGATTCTGAAAACATTTCATTTTCAGAAGATGATTAATAATTTGTTTAAAATGTAAAGATAGGATTATTCTAAAAACTAAAAACAAAGAATATAAATTCAATAATTTATTATCTTCTTATTAGAGTTATAAATCAAACGCTTTTAACATTAATTATCTTTACAGGGCAAGATTTTGATGCTTTTTTGCAGTCTTCAAAAATAAATTCGTCTTGAGATTTTATTGTGAAAAAGCCTTTCTTTTCTTTAGAGTGTAATAATACGGCTTTTCCATCTTTTTTTGACATCTGAAACTGCTTTGGGGCCAACTCAACACAATAGTTGCAGCCAATACATTTATTGCGTTGCAACGTGATAACTACCATTAAGCTTCAACTTTATTTTCAATAATTTTATATAACTTATCCGAAGGGCGAATTCTAAATTCTAAAGGAATAGTTATGGAGTCTCCTTTAGTTCCCGTTTCTTGCTTTTCATCATTAACTAGCATTTCTTTTACTTGTATTTCTTTTGCACCGGTTGTTGGTCCAGTAATTAAAATTGTATCTCCAATTGAAAGATCATAGGCTTCAATTTTAAATTCTCCAATTTGTGCCTTAGTAAAAAAATGCATCCCTTTGCCAATATAAACTTTTCTTTGAGTAGCATGAGAACCGGAGCCTTTACTCCATTCTCCTAATTTTTGCCCCAAATAATAGCCATTCCAAAACCCGCGATTATATACTTTTTCTAACTCCTGCATCCAGGAGATAACTTCTTCTTTGTTGTAAGTGCCGTTTGCAACACTATCAATAGCTTCACGATAACATTTAATAACTTTAGCTACATATTCCGGAGCTCTTCCTCGACCTTCAATCTTTAATACTTTTATGCCTGCATCAGCAACCTGATCTAAAAAATCAATTGTACACAAATCTTTTGGAGACATAATATATTCGTTATCCAGTTCCATTTCAAATCCTGTTTCCTGATCTATAACTGTATATTTTTTTCTGCAATTTTGTTTACATGCTCCTCGATTTGCGGAAGAATTGTATGAATGTAAACTCATATAGCATTTTCCAGAAACAGCCATGCAGAGTGCGCCATGACCAAATATTTCAATTTCAACAAGTTTGCCTGATGGCCCTTTTATTTGTTCTTTTTCAATTTGCTCCGTTATCTTCTTTACTTGTCGCAAGCTTAACTCTCTACTCAACACCATTGTATCTGCAAACATCGCATAAAATTTAACCGTTTCAATATTGGTTATGTTTATTTGAGTAGAGATATGGATTTCCATCCCAACTTCTCTTGCTGTAGATATTACAGCTTGATCCATTGCAATAACAGCAGTTATATTTGCTTCTTTAGCTTTCTTTATTAGTGTTTTAACAATTGTGAGATCATGATC
>JAGLKH010000086.1 GCA_023141985.1 Flavobacteriaceae bacterium
CAAATCATTTAATGTAAAATTAATAGATGCTCTTGCTCTCATGTTTAATTGCTCCACTCCAAAATACACTGAGTCTGCACCATTATCCAAAGCTGCTTGAAGAGATTCAAAATTTCCGGCTGGAGCCATTAATTCTATATGTTGCATTTCTATTGATTGAATTTTTGCAAAGATAATGCTTTTCAACTATTCTTAGCTTTTTTTGTTTTTAACCGAAAATGAACTGAAATTTGTTCAGATGAGGCACTTTTTGAGGAGCATAGTAGCACTACGAACAAGAAAAGTAACGAGATATGGGCAAATTTCAGTCATTTTTTAGGAAATAGAAAATGTTTAAATGAATTTGTTTACATAAAAAAACGCTTTGATTTTATCAAAGCGTTATTTAGACTAACTCGTTATACAATATTTAAATTTTCTAATAACTTTAATATCCATATATTGAGTTAACCCCCTTCTGCAATACAATTACCATTTACAGAAATGACAGTTGTAGAGCCAATTTCATTCATCAGTAAAGTTCGCATAAAAAATTTCATAGCAAAAAATTTCCCAGTGTCTAAACAGTAGATGTAAAAAGTTTAAAAAGGTTGCGTCATAAAATTGTATTGTGCTAAAAGATGTATTATTTTAGCATCAATTAGAAATGAAAATTCGAAGAAATGAGCAACGAAAAAGACGCAAAATTAAAAGCACTAAAACTTACATTAGATAAACTAGATAAAACTTACGGTAAAGGGACGGTCATGAAAATGAGTGATGCTGCAATAGAAAATATAGACGCCATCTCTTCAGGTTCTTTAGGTCTTGATTTAGCATTAGGTGTTGGTGGCTACCCAAAAGGGAGGGTTGTTGAAATTTATGGTCCAGAATCTTCAGGAAAAACAACTCTTGCTCTACATGCAATAGCAGAAGCTCAAAAAGCTGGGGGAATTGCTGCCTTTATTGATGCCGAACATGCTTTCGATCGTTTTTATGCGAAAAATCTTGGGATAGATATTGATAATTTAATTATTTCTCAACCAGATTATGGTGAGCAAGCTTTAGAAATTGCAGACAATTTAGTTCGCTCTGGAGCAATCGATATTATTGTAATAGATTCTGTTGCTGCATTAACTCCAAAAAGTGAAATAGAAGGAGAAATGGGAGATTCTAAAATGGGTTTACATGCACGCTTAATGTCTCAAGCATTACGTAAACTAACAGCTTCCATAAGTAAAACCAAATGTACTATGGTTTTTATTAACCAATTACGTGAAAAAATTGGTGTTATGTTTGGTAATCCTGAAACTACCACCGGGGGAAATGCTCTAAAATTTTACGCTTCTATTCGATTAGATATTCGTCGTTCTACACAAATTAAAGACAGTAATGGTACTGTTTTAGGTAATAAAACTCGTGTTAAGGTTGTAAAAAATAAAGTCGCGCCACCATTTAGATTGGCGGAGTTTGATATTATGTATGGGCAAGGCATCTCCAAAGTTGGAGAAATATTAGATATTGCTGTAGAAAATGAAATCATAAAGAAAAGTGGATCCTGGTTTAGTTACCAAGACACTAAACTTGGGCAAGGACGAGATGCTGTTAAAACAATAATAAAAGATAATCCAGAATTAATGGAAGAACTTGAGGAAAAAATATTAGATGTAATTTCTCAGGTCAAATAAAGGCTAAAACCTCATAATTTTAGATATTTTATAATCCTCACGCAACCTTTTTAAGGGTTTAGCATCTATGTTATACCATAGTTTGTATCTAAATATCAAATTAAAATGAAGAAATTATTTTTTTTCGGGTTTGTTATTGTCGCTTTTTGGTCTTGCAGTATTGATGATTCTGTAGATGAAGATTTCTATTTTGAAATCCTTCCAGTTGAAAATGCCTCCGTTCCAACTGAAATGCGTTTTGGAGAATTTTATACTATCAATTACTCTTATTTAAGACCATCATCATGCCATTCCTTTAATGACTTATATTATATAGTTGATGGTAATGTTAGAACTATAGCTGTAATCAATAAAGTTTTAAACACTAATGGGGGAATTATTTGTGAGCCTTTAAATATCGAATTAGAAGAAAGATCGTTTTCTTTTGGAGTAAATAAAAATGTAGGCACTTATGTCTTTAAATTTTGGAAAGGAGAAGATGAAAACGGACAAGACACCTATATGGTTTACGAGGTGCCAATAGTACAATAATATTAATTTAATTTTAGATCTTTGAGTTTAGATACACTCATACAAAAATGTAAAAAATATGATACTAAAGCACAAAGCCAACTATATAAACTCTTTTCGAGTAAATTATTTGCGCTATGTTTAAAGTATTCTAGAAATCATGCAGAAGCTGAAGATAATTTGCATGATGCTTTTGTGACCATATTTGAAAAAATGTCACAATATAAATATAAAGGATCTTTTGAAGGATGGTTAAAAAGAATAGTCATTAATACCACACTTCAAAAATACAGAGGTAAAGGTGTTTTTAATATTGTAAATGAAGATGATATTGAAGATAAACTAATTGAAGTTGAAGACTATAATGTAGATATAGATTTTTTGCTATATAGCATACAAGAATTACCTGACAGGTATCGTCTTGTATTTAACCTTTATGCGTTAGATGGATATTCGCATAAAGAAATAGCCGAGATGTTAAAAATAACAACAGGCACAACAAAATCTAACCTTGCAAGAGCAAGAATGATT
>JAGLKH010000087.1 GCA_023141985.1 Flavobacteriaceae bacterium
CTGTTTCAGGAGAAATTCAAAGATTTTGAAGTTACTCCTGGTGATTCTGTTTGGAATAATATATCAACAGAGTTACGAAATACCGGAAGAGGAAAAAAAGGTATTCCAATATGGTGGCAAGTAGCTGGAATAGCTGCTGGGTTATTATTACTATTTACCTTTAGCCAATTAGTTTTAAATAACAACAATACTACAACTCCAGGGCAAAACACTATTGTAAATATCGATTCGACAAGTAATGATTTACAAGATGTTTTTAATAAAGAAAATACCATTGCTGAAGAAAAAAATATTTCGGAAGACCCTGAATCTAACTCTTCTAAACTTATATCTAATAGTCCTATAACTAATACAGATACAAATTCGTCAAAAAATTATAACTCAACTAATGAAAGTAAAAACAAAAGTGTAACCGTAAATACTAACCCTCGAAACAATAATCGTAACGCTTCAAAAATTGATAAAAAAGAATTAGTTACATCTTCTGATTACACAAAAAATGCAGTAGTAGATAACAGTAACTCCAATTTGCCTCAAGATAAAGTTCAAAATAATAGTATTGATAAAGTAAAAACCGATGCAATATTGAACCCTGTTAACAGTGCTACAGAAAAGACAACAGCTACTGGCAACATAGAAACTAATTTGGCTAATATTAATAATGCTGATGATGAAAATATTATAGAAGCACAAGAACCTAATGATGTGATTGATGAAGAAGAAAAAATATCTTTAACTCAGGAAATTGCTGCTAATGAAGATGAAGATAATGAAAATACTGACGAAGAAGAGTTTGAAAGATGGAAAGCTGCCTCTAATATTGCTCCTGTATACTTCAATGCTTTTGGAAAAGGATCCTCAATACATCCTCAGTTTAATAACAACTCGAAAACTGGAAATATTAATATGAGTTACGGTATAACAGCAAGTTATGCAATCAATAAAAAGCTGAGTATACGTACTGGAGTAAGTAAAGTTAATCTTGGTTATAGTACAAATGATGTGATTGTGTATAATAATATTGATGGCTCAAACGACGGGGCATTATTACGAAATGTTAAATTAAATGAAGCTAGTCAAAACCTGTCTTTTATTAGTATTGAAGAATTTAATTTCGCTCAAGTTCCTAGTGTTTTATCCAATAATATTGATGGCTCAATAGATCAAAAATTAGGATTTATTGAAGTTCCAATAGAATTAGAATACAAAATTTCCGATAAAAAAATGGGTATTAATGTCATTGGCGGATTTAGTGCTCTATTTTTAAATAATAATGAAGTTTATTCTGTATTCGATGGAAACACCACCTTATTAGGAGAGGCCACAAATATTAATAATACCAGCTTTAGCGCAAACTTTGGGTTGGGTTTTGACTTCAAAATATCAAATAGTTTTAATTTAAATCTTGAGCCTGTATTTAAATATCAATTAAACACCTTTAATGATACCTCTGGTAATTTTAAACCCTTTTTTATTGGTGTTTATTCTGGTTTAAGTTTTAAATTTTAAACTTTTTCAGTTGGTTAGATTGGTTATTGTAACTCTTTCTTTAGAGAAGCAATGATAACAAAAAGCTGTTCTGTGCCAAGAACAGCTTTTTACTTTTATTTATTGTCTTGTTGTAATGTATTCAACAAAATTTGCCTTGCTGTATTATTTAAAGTTGAAGTGTCCTTAATAGTTAAATTACTAGTCGTTAAAAACTTATGTTTTATAACACGCAAAACTCCAGGCCCACCACTAAAAAATGTATATGAAAAACGCTTTTTATTATCTAAAAATGTTAATGGAACAATAGGAATTTTATGGTTAATGGCTAATCTAAATGCACCATCTTTAAAGTCGTCAAGCTGTATATGTTCTTCCGGGACTTTGCCTTCAGGAAAAATACAAATACTCAATCCCGATTGTAACCTTTTTTGAGCCCTTAAAAAAACAGCTTTTCTGCTTTTGGCACTACTTCTATCTACCAAAATACAAGTCTTTTTGTAAAAGAACCCAAATAACGGAATCTTTGCTAACTCCTTTTTACCAACAAAAACAAATGGCTTTTTTACTGCAACCAGCATTAACATAATGTCTATCATTGATGTATGGTTTGCAATAAACATATAACTCTTACCCTTTTCTAAAAATTGTTCTTTTTTAATAATCCACCTAAACCCCATCCCTATTAAAATAAACTTTGCCCACAAACGTGCTATCCTGAAAAAAGCAGGATACCATTTATCCCTGGACACAACCACCAAAAGAACAGGCATTAATATTATAATTGGTATAATTACAAGAATATAAAACCAAATGCGATATAAAATCCAGAAAGGATATTTTAAAAATTTCATTATTGTCAAAACTAAATAAATAAATTGAGCTATTCTATCAAAAAAATTACCTTTGTGTTATGTTTAACCTAAAATAAGATTCCTGCTTTCGCAGGAAGTAAGCATGGCAAGAATACTAACTGGAATACAAAGCACAGGAACACCACATTTAGGAAATCTTTTAGGTGCAATTATTCCTGCAATACAAATGAGTAATGACCCGAAAAACGAATCGTTCTTGTTTATTGCAGATATGCATTCATTAACACAAATAAAAGACGCTGAGGAGCTACGTCAAAATACCTATTCTACAGCTGCTGCCTGGTTAGCCTTTGGATTAGATATTAATAAAACGGTGTTTTACAGACAAAGTGATGTACCTCAAGTAACAGAGTTATCTTGGTATTTAAGTTGTTTCTTTCCTTACCAACGTTTAACACTTGCGCATAGTTTTAAGGACAAAGCAGATAGACTTGAAGATGTAAATGCAGGTTTATTTACCTATCCAATGCTTATGGCAGCCGATATTTTATTGTATGATGCGGATATTATTCCTGTTGGTAAAGATCAACTACAACATATCGAAATGACTCGAAATGTGGCAACACGTTTTCATGCGCAAATGGGCGACACTTTTGTAATTCCGGAAGCAGATGTGCAAAAAGAATCTATGCTTGTTACAGGAACTGATGGTGA
>JAGLKH010000088.1 GCA_023141985.1 Flavobacteriaceae bacterium
TTCATATAAAAATTTTATAGAGTATTTAGTTGGTTATCGAGTGTAATTTGATTTTGTTTTTTGTGTAATTGAATTGGGTAAATAACGTAATAAAAAACGATAAGAAATAGGGAACTACCAATGATGAATATCGCTAACCAATCTGGCATTTCAGTGTGCCTGGTTACAAAACCTTCTAAAAATCCTGCAATTATAAAAAACGGAATAGTACTTATTAAAATTTTCAAACCATTAATAATACCGCGTTTAAACGATTCTAATCGTGTGTGAGTGCCAGTAAACAATATCCCATTTCCTAAAACCAAGCCTGCACAACCAGCAATAATAATTACTGATATTTCGATTGTACCATGGATCCAAATAGTTCTTGCAGATTCCCAAAGCAATCCTTTTTCGTAAAAGAAGTACTGAAAACTACCTAACATGATTCCGTTTTGTAACATTATGTATAATGAGCCAATACCAAATAAAATTCCTAAAACAAAAGCATAAAGAGCGACTTTAATATTGTTTAATGTAATACCAAGAAACATATTAAACTCTCCCATTTTTTTATACACAGCCATAGGATCACTTTTTTCAATATTATCTAAAGTCATATTTACATAACCATCACCAAGTATGGAACGAACAAAATCACCTTCGGTTGCAGCAGAATATGCACCAACAATAACAAATAATATAAATACTAAAAACGAAATTAGGAGCTCGCGATGATGTTGATAAAACATTGAGGGAAACTCTGTTTTAAAAAAAGAAATGAGCCTGTTTTTAGGTTCTTTTTTAGTTTTATAAATCTTTTGATGCGCTTGTGATGCAAGTTGATTAAGATAACGTTCGGTGTTACTATTTCTATAAAATGTTTTAGCGTAACTCAAATGATCTGTTATTTCAATGTAAAGATTAGATAATTCATCAGGATCAATTATAGTTTTATTTGAAAGAACACTTTCAAATCTTAACCATTTATCTTTATTTTGCTTTACGAAAGCAGCTTCACGCATTGAATAGCTATTTGCTTTCAAAGAAAAGAAAATATGGAAGGATTTCAAATAGAAACAGCTCAAAATGTAGGCATTCAGCAAAACGTTGCTAATCTTGGTGATCGAATGCTCGCTTACCTTATTGATAGTTTTGTAATAATTGGATATAGTATTGCTGTAATTATGCTCTTAGTAGCACTCGACTTGGATAGCGGAGACTTTTGGGCTTTGTATCTATTGGTGTCATTACCAGCATTTTTATATTACGTTTTATTAGAAACCTTTTGGAATGGACAAACTGTTGGTAAATATGCTATGAAAATCAGGGTTGTAAAATTCGATGGTTCTAAACCAGGCTTTGCTAATTATTTTGTACGTTGGATTTTACGCATTATAGATATTGTTCTTTCATCTGGAGGAGTTGCTGTATTAGCTATTTTAATTCGAGGTAATGGCCAGCGTGTTGGAGATATTGCAGCCGGGACAACAGTTATTAGTGAAAAAGTTAAAATTACTATTAATGATACTATTTTAAAAGAAGTACCAAAAGATTATATTCCAACTTACAGCCAGGTAACACTTTTTAAGGACAGTGAAATGCAAACTATAAAAAACTTATACGATACTGCAATATTGAAAGGACAGCATAATGTTATTTTATCTCTTAATAATAAACTTATTGAGGTAATGCAAGTAGAACCAAAAGAAAAACCAATTGTTTTTGTAGAAACAGTAATTAGTGATTATAACTACTTTACACAAAACATGTAAGCTTTTTATTAATAAGAATTTATTGGATATAAAAGCCCAAAGTTAAATTTCAGGCTTTTATTTATATTCTAATACCTACAGGAAGCATTCTCTTATATCTCCTGTTTTTTCTAATAAATTTTGCAATTGGTGGACTTGTTGGAACCACACTAATATTGCGCTCTTGAATATTTTCCATCACTAATTTTAAAAAATCATCAATAAAATCATCATTGTTAATATTCGTTGGAACTATAAGTTTAGTTAAAAATATTTTTCTGTCTTGAAG
>JAGLKH010000089.1 GCA_023141985.1 Flavobacteriaceae bacterium
TCTACTAGTTCTGCTGCATCAATCATAATTAGTCTATTTTATTTAACGGAAGAAGAGCTATTTTGTATAGCTTTGCATTGCGCAATTTACAAAAAAAATAGCAATTAACCATATATTATTGAACCTTAATTACTTATGAGTCCTGAGTTAATACATGTGTATTTTATGCCTGGAATGGCTGCTAATCCTTCTATTTTTGAGCATATTAAGTTGTCTGAAAATCAATTTAAAGTTCATTTACTCGAGTGGATTATTCCTAATCCAAATGAAAGTATTGCTGATTATGCTGAAAGATTGGCTCAAAATGTAGAACATGAAAATAGTGTTTTAATTGGAGTATCTTTTGGAGGGCTGATTGTTCAAGAAATGAGCAAATTTCTTAGTCTTAATAAGTTGTTTATCGTTTCAAGTATTAAAAATGAGCATGAACTACCTAAACGTATGAAGGTTGCAAAAAGAACAAAAGCCTATAAATTGATTCCTACACGATTATTAAGTAATGTTGAAGCCCTAGCTAAATATACTTTTGGCGAAACGGTCACAAAACGTCTTGAGCTTTATAAAAAGTATTTATCTGTTAGCGATAAACGTTATCTGGATTGGGCTATAGAACAAATGGTGTGTTGGAAAAAAGATGAATCGCTGTCAAATATAATTCATATTCATGGTGAAAAAGATGGTGTTTTTCCTATCAATAACATAAAGGGTTGTATAGTGGTAAAAGGAGGAACACATATAATGATTATTAACAAGTATAAATGGTTTAACGAAAATCTACCTAAACTCATTTTAAGTTAAAATTAAGTGTTGTATGGTATTTTTTTTTACATTTAGAGCAAATAAACTTTTAGAAAATGAAGACGATTAAAAATATTTTGGCTTTCGTTGGCTTATTAAGTTTATCTGGACTATTAATTTTTGCAGTCCAAGATGCTCCAAGTGACGAAAATTTAGAAAAAAAAATCATTAACGATTATAATGTTTATGCATTAAATGTACCAGATCATTTAGATTTTTCTGGAGAATCAATACCTTTAGATAATCCAGATATTTTAGAACGGATGGATCGGGAGTTGTTAGTAAATACCTATTGGCAATCTAACGGATTATTAATGTTTAAACGTGCTAATAAGTACTTCCCAATAATTGAACCCATTCTCGCTAAAAACGGAATCCCAGAAGATTTTAAGTATCTCGCAGTAATTGAGAGTGGATTAACTAATGCAGTTTCGCCTGCAAAGGCAAAGGGATTTTGGCAAATCATGAAAACTACTGGCAGAGAAAATGGTTTAGAGATAAATACCAATGTAGATGAGCGTTATAACCTTAAAAAAGCTACCGAAGTAGCTTGTAAATACCTTTTAAAAGCAAAAGAAAAATTTGGATCATGGACATTAGCAGCAGCTTCTTATAATGCCGGAATGACTGGAATTTCCAGACGATTAAATAATCAATCAGCTACTAATTATTACGATTTACTTTTAGGAGAAGAAACAGGGCGTTATATTTTTAGAATTGTCGCCTTAAAAGAGATATTAAATAATCCAGCCAATTATGGCTATAACTTTAGAAATAAAGATTTATATAGCACTGTTCCTACATATAAAATATCTGTAGATACTGCAGTTACAGATTTTGTTGCTTTCTCAAAACAATTTGGAATTAATTATAAGATATTAAAATTGCATAACCCCTGGTTAAGAGAAGCACATCTTAATAATAAAACCCGAAAACAGTATGTAATTGAAATACCTCAAAAGGGATTCTATTCTATTGAGCCTTAAAGGGAGGATTACTTTTAATATTAACGTCTTCGTTGTTGACGATGGCCACCAAAATGCTGACTAGGCATTTGTGCTTTTTTCATTTGTTCTTTCATCATCTTAATTTGATCGGTAAGCATATTTCTTTTATCAAGCTTTTGAGCTTCGGCTAATAATTTGTTAGCTTCTTGCCTGCGTCTTTTACTAAATGCTATTCCGGCTAAATTCAATTTTGCCATTGCCAGATCATGATCCATAGATAAACCTAACGATATGGCAGTTTTAAAATATTTTTCAGCTTCATTCATATTGGTTTGAGAAACCATAATACCTTTTAAGTAATTGTAATAGCCTTGTTGCTTTTTTGTTAAAGCGCTATTTGGCTTCTTAATTTTATCAAGCCATTTATTCGCACCATCAAAATTTTGTTTTCGTAACTTTAAAAAAGCAAGTAAAATAAATTCATTTTTAAAATAGAGAAATATAAATATAGTTGATAAAAGAATATACATAATTCCGTTGCCTAT
>JAGLKH010000009.1 GCA_023141985.1 Flavobacteriaceae bacterium
TAGTGATGATATAATTGATAAAAATTAATTTGATCTGCGAAAAATCATAAAAAACCCGTGTTATCAGCGTTCTATTCCATAAATAAGCATAGAGCCAATAAGTTTATCTAATTAAAAAATATTCGTGTATTTGTGGCAAAACAATTAAACAAATCAACAGCTAAAAAAAATAACAGTTAAAATGAAATTAATCTGCATAGGCCGTAATTACACAGAGCATATTAAAGAGCTTGAAAACGAAAAGCCAAAAGATCCTGTAGTATTTTTAAAGCCGGACACTTCTATTTTGCTTAAAAAACAACCATTCTTTATTCCGGATTTTTCTAATGATGTGCATCATGAAGTTGAAATTCTGGTAAAGATTAATAAAGTTGGAAAACATATCGATAAGAAATTTGCACATAAGTATTATAACGAAATAGGTCTTGGTATAGACTTTACAGCACGTGATTTACAAAGCCAATTAAAGGCAAAAGGGTTGCCTTGGGAAAAGGCTAAAGCCTTTGATGGTGCAGCTGTTATAGGAAAATGGCTTCCAAAAAATAATTTTAAAAATGTAGATAATATTGAGTTTAGTTTGCATAAGAATGATACTATTGTACAGCAAGGAAGTACAAGCTTAATGCTTTGGAAAATAGATGAGTTAATCGAATATGTGTCAAAATATTTTACTTTAAAGATTGGAGACATTATATTTACCGGCACACCAGCTGGTGTTGGTAAAGTAATTGCAAACGATAAACTAAAAGGATATATTGAGAATCAGGAATTATTTTCGATAACTGTAAAATAAAATAAATGGAAGAGCATTATAAACTACATCGAGTAAGAGAATTAGCAGATGGTGATGAAGATTTTGTAATAGCATTATTGCAAGCATTTTTAGAAGAAGTTCCTGAAGATGCAAAACAATTACAGATTGCTGTAGATTGTAAAGACTATTTAGCAGCATATAAAGCTGCACATAAAATGAAACCTACTATAGATCTTTTTGAATTAGGAGTTTTCGATGATTTGATTGAGGTGCAGGACTGGGGAAAATTTGAACTGAAAGGTAAGGACGTTTCCCAACAATTAGGCATAGTTTTAAGAGCAGTAGAGAATACAACAGCAGAGATTAAAGTCGATTTCAATTTGTAATGCAAGCAGAAATAATTACAATTGGCGATGAGATTCTCATTGGTCAAGTGGTAGATACCAATTCAGCTTTTATAGCCAAAGAGCTCAATAAAATTGGTGTTTCTGTCTATCAAATCACTTCAGTACAAGACAATAAATCTCATATATTAAAATCCTTAAAAGAAGCCGAAGATAATGCCGATATTATTATTGTTACTGGTGGATTAGGACCAACAAAAGACGATATTACCAAGCATACAATTGCCGAATATTTTAACGATATTTTAGTGCAAAACGAAGCTGTTTTAAAAAATATTGAAGCACTTTGGGAGAAATATATCAAGCAGTCTTTATCTCAGGTTAATATAGACCAAGCCTTAATCCCTTCAAAATCTAAAGCTTTAATGAATAAGTTTGGAAGCGCTCCGGGAATGTGGATTGAAAAACAAGAAAAAACCTTTGTTTCACTGCCTGGTGTCCCTTTTGAAATGAGAGCCTTAATGCAAAACGAGGTTTTACCAAGATTACAAGACAAATATGAGCTTCCATTCATTTTACATAAAACACTTCTTACTTATGGGCTGGGAGAAAGTATGTTAGCAGCTCGAATAGAAACCTGGGAAGATAATCTTCCAAATTATATAAAGCTTGCCTATTTACCTAACCTCGGTAAAGTGAGATTACGTTTATCTGCTAAAGGGAATGATAAAGAAAAGATAACTAAAGAAGTTAATAATCAAATAAAAGCAATCTTTCCTTTAATTCAAGATATTTTTGTTGGTTTTGAAGATGAAGAATCGTCAATAGAACAAAAAATAGGAAAACAATTAACTCAATTAGGTAAAACTGTTTCTGTTGCCGAAAGCTGTACAGGTGGATTAATTGCAGAAAGGATAACAGCGAATGCTGGAGCTTCAGCTTATTTTAAAGGCGGAATAGTAAGTTATGCTACACAAGCTAAAACTGATGTTTTAGGTATTTCCAATGCACTTATCGAAAAACATTCTGTAGTTAGCACTCAGATTGCCGAAGCTATGGCAAAAGCTGTCCGGAAATTATTTAAAACCGATTATGCCATTGCAGTCACTGGGAATGCTGGACCTACAAAAGGAGATTCTGATGCCGATATTGGTACTGTTTGCATTGCAATAGTTTCAAAAAAACATATTTATTCTCAAGAATTTCATTTAGGAAATCATCGTGTAAAAGTGATAAATAAGGCAGTAAACAAAGCCTTTGAAATGCTTCGAGAAGAAATTTAAAAAATTTGACAAATTAAGTTTGCGAACTATTAAAGAATTTGTAAATTTGCACCTCGTTTAAAAACAACAGAATTTAAAGTCTAGGAATAATGTCAAGAGTTTGTGAACTTACAGGTAAAAAGGCAATGGTTGGAAACAATGTTTCTCACTCATTAAACAGAACCAAGCGTAAATTTAATGTTAATTTAATTAAGAAACGTTTTTATATTCCTGAAGAAGATAAATGGATAACTTTAAAAGTTTCTACTTCAGCATTAAAAAGTATCAATAGACTTGGTATTTCAGCTATGCTAAAAGATGCTAAATCTAAAGGGTTTTTAAAATAATAGCCACATTTAATAGATTTCCTTCTGCAAGGAAATGAAAAAAATATATAATTACAATGGCAAAGAAAGGAAATAGAGTTCAAGTAATATTAGAGTGTACAGAGCATAAAAAGTCCGGACAACCAGGAACTTCAAGATATATTACGACTAAAAACAAAAAAAATACGCCTGACAGATTAGAGATTAAAAAATTTAATCCAATCTTAAAACGTATGACTGTTCATAAAGAAATTAAATAAACGCATTGAATCATGGCAAAGAAAGCAGTAGCATCATTACAAACAGGATCTAAAAGATTAACTAAAGCTATAAAAATGGTTAAATCTCCAAAAACAGGAGCTTATATGTTTGTAGAATCAATTATGCCACCAGAACGTGTAAACGATTTTATAAATAAGAAATAGAAATTCCTTTTTCAATAATATAATTTTAGCTGCTTTCAATATTGAAAGCAGCTTTTGTTTTATATTAAAACAAGATTCCTTGATGGATTCATCAAGGTTTCAATAAAATTGTCATTCTCGCGAAAGTGAGAATTTTTTTATTTGAACCTAAGAATATATTTGAAAATATTGTTTTTCTTTACACCTAAATTTTATGACAATTATTCAGTACCATACTAAAGGCAAGATTTTTGTTATAAATGTTATAATCATTACCACAATTATTGTGTGTTGATTTTAAATTAAAATAAATGAGTTTTTTAAAAAAAATATTTTCTTCAGAAAAAAAAGAAACTTTAGATAAAGGTTTAGAAAAATCTAAAACCAGTTTCTTAAATAAATTAAGTAAAGCTGTTGCAGGTAAATCTAAAGTTGATGATGAGGTTTTAGATAACCTTGAAGAAATTTTAGTAACAAGTGACGTAGGAGTTGATACAACTCTAAAAGTTATTGAGCGTATTGAAGCACGAGTAGCAAAAGATAAATATTTAGGAATCGAAGAACTAAACCAAATACTCCGCGAAGAAATCGCAAGTTTATTATCTGAAACTAATTCGGGTGAAGCCACAGAGTTTGAAGTGCCACAAGATAAAAAACCATATGTAATTATGGTAGTTGGTGTCAATGGCGTTGGAAAAACTACAACTATTGGGAAGCTGGCTTATCAATTTAAAAAGCAAGGACTAAATGTTGTTCTTGGTGCTGCTGATACTTTTCGTGCAGCTGCAATAGATCAATTACAAGTTTGGGCAGATAGAGTAGATGTACCAATGATAAAACAAGAGATGGGCAGCGA
>JAGLKH010000090.1 GCA_023141985.1 Flavobacteriaceae bacterium
AATGCAAATGTAGTAAAAACAATTCAAAATATTTTAATATTAGGTTTGCCAAAGTAAAAACTCTTTGTATATTTGCCCGCAGTTTTGGGAAAGCTACAAAACCTAATTTTAGTTAAAGAAAGACGATTATTAAAGATATAAGATAATGAAAAGAACATTTCAACCCTCAAAGAGAAAGAGAAAGAACAAACATGGTTTTAGAGAAAGAATGGCTTCCGTTAATGGTAGAAAAGTCCTTGCACGTAGAAGAGCTAAGGGAAGAAAGAAATTATCTGTATCTTCAGAAATGAGACATAAAAAATAATGATTAACAATTGTTAATATATTAAGGGTGTTACTTTACGTAACGCCTTTTTTTATACCTATTTGATACCTATTTTTGAAAAATTTAATACCAATTATTACTAATGCCAAAAAGACACGACCTTAATTCAGTTTTAATAATAGGATCTGGACCAATAATTATTGGACAAGCTTGTGAGTTTGATTATTCTGGAACTCAAGCCTTGCGCTCATTACGTGAAGATGGGATTGAAACGGTCCTTATTAATTCCAATCCTGCAACAATAATGACAGACCCTTCAATGGCAGATCATGTGTATTTACTGCCATTAACAACTAAGTCTATTGTTAAAATACTTTCTGAACATCCACAAATTGATGCGGTTTTACCAACAATGGGAGGTCAAACGGCTCTTAATTTATGTATTGAGGCAGATGAAAAAGGTATTTGGGAAGATTTTAATGTTGAAATTATCGGTGTAGATATAGATGCTATAAATATTACTGAAGACAGGGAAAAGTTTAGAAAATTAATGTTGGATATTGGAATTCCAATGGCACCTCAAGCAACAGCTACATCATATTTAAAAGGCAAAGAAATTGCTCAGGAGTTTGGATTTCCTTTGGTTATTAGAGCATCGTTTACACTTGGTGGAGCAGGAGCCTCTTTTGTGCATAAAGCGGAAGATTACGATGAATTATTAACTCGTGGTTTGGAAGTATCTCCAATACATGAGGTTATGATTGATAAAGCGCTTATTGGTTGGAAAGAGTTTGAATTAGAGTTGTTAAGAGACGCAAATGATAATGTTGTCATTATCTGTTCTATTGAAAATATGGATCCTATGGGAATTCATACAGGAGATTCTATAACTGTAGCTCCAGCTATGACCCTAAGCGATACTACTTTTCAAAAAATGCGTGATATGGCTATTCACATGATGCGTAGCATTGGTGATTTTGCAGGGGGTTGTAATGTTCAATTTGCAGTTAGTCCAGATGAAAATGAAGAAATTATTGCCATAGAGATCAATCCTCGAGTATCTCGTTCATCAGCATTAGCAAGTAAAGCAACAGGATATCCTATCGCTAAAATTGCAGCTAAATTGGCTATGGGTTATCATTTAGACGAATTAGAAAACCAAATAACCAAATCTACTTCTGCGTTATTCGAGCCTACATTAGATTATGTAATTGTAAAAATTCCACGATGGAACTTCGATAAGTTTGAAGGTAGTGATAGAACATTAGGACTACAAATGAAATCTGTAGGTGAGGTGATGGGAATTGGGCGTTCGTTCCAGGAGGCACTTCATAAAGCTACACAATCTCTTGAAATAAAACGTAATGGATTAGGAGCGGATGGTAAAGGTTACAAAGATTACGAACAAATTATAGATAAATTAACGCATCCAAGTTGGGATCGTGTTTTTGTAATCTATGATGCTATACAAATGGGAATTCCGTTGAGTAGAATTCATGAGATTACAAAAATTGATATGTGGTTCTTAAAGCAATATGAAGAACTTTACTTTTTAGAAAAAGAAATATCAAATTTTAGAATAGATACTATTGAGCGTGATTTGCTGCTTGAAGCCAAACAAAAAGGTTATGGAGATCGGCAAATAGCACATATGTTAGGATGTTTAGAAAGTCATGTTTACAAGAAACGTGATGATTTGAATATAAAGCGTGTATATAAGCTTGTAGATACTTGTGCTGCCGAGTTTAAAGCCAAAACGCCATATTATTATTCTACTTTCGAAAATGAATTGGAAACAACAGACGGTAAGCGATTTTCAGATAATGAAAGTATAGTTTCAGATAAAAAGAAAATTATTGTTTTAGGTTCTGGCCCAAATAGAATTGGCCAAGGTATCGAATTTGACTATTGTTGTGTTCATGGTGTATTAGCTGCTTCTGAATGTGGTTATGAAACTATTATGATT
The DNA here is from genome assembly GCA_023141985.1 of Flavobacteriaceae bacterium. Classification (GTDB taxonomy): domain Bacteria; phylum Bacteroidota; class Bacteroidia; order Flavobacteriales; family Flavobacteriaceae; genus PRS1. The sequence continues at coordinate 2,232 of JAGLKH010000090.1, forward strand.
AACTGTAATCCGGAAACCGTTTCTACCGATTTTGATATTGCAGACAAACTCTATTTTGAACCTGTATTCTGGGAACACATTTACGATATTATTTGTCATGAAAAGCCTGAAGGTGTTATTGTACAGCTTGGAGGCCAAACGGCTTTAAAATTATCAGAAAAATTAGATCGATATGGAATTAAGATTATTGGTACTACTTTTAAATCTCTTGATTTAGCTGAAGACAGGGGAAGTTTTTCAACACTATTAAAAGAAATTAATATTCCTTACCCGGAATTTGATATTGCTACAACTGCAGATGAAGCTTTAATAGTGGCAGATAAATTAAACTTTCCAATTTTAGTTCGACCTTCGTATGTGCTTGGTGGACAGGGTATGAAAATTGTGATCAATAAAGAAGAATTAGAAGAGCATGTTGTAGGGTTATTGCGCAAAATGCCAGGTAATAAATTATTACTGGACCATTATTTGGATGGTGCTATTGAAGCAGAAGCCGATGCAATTTGTGATGGTGAAAACGTGTATATTATTGGTATAATGGAACATATTGAACCTTGCGGAATACATTCGGGTGATAGTAATGCCACATTACCACCTTTTAATCTTGGCGATTTAGTGATGCAGCAAATAAAAGATCATACTAAAAACATAGCATTAGCATTAAATACTGTTGGTTTAATTAATATCCAGTTTGCTATAAAAGATGAAATGGTTTATATTATAGAAGCAAATCCCAGGGCATCAAGAACAGTTCCTTTTATATCAAAAGCCTACGGCGAACCATACGTAAATTATGCTACTCAAGTTATGTTAGGCGAAAAGAAAGTAACCGATTTCGATTTTAAGCCTTACTTAAAGGGTTATGCCATTAAGCAACCCGTATTTTCATTTAATAAGTTTCCAAATGTTAATAAAAAACTGGGTCCGGAAATGAAAAGTACAGGGGAGAGTATTCTATTTATTGACAGCTTAAAAGATGATCAGTTCTACGATCTTTATTCAAGACGTAAGATGTATTTGAGTAAATAGTAATTTGTATTTCATCGAAAAACAATATTTAATCATTTGAAAATTAATTAATTAAATAATTTTTTGTACTTTTAAGTATGAAAACCAGGTTATTTCTAATTATCTGCTTATTATTTATTTCAATTGAAATGAATGCACAAAGTGGTGTTTTTGAAATAGCCAGATATGGTTGTGTAGAAGATTTACAGTACGTATTGAAGGATTATCCTGAAGTAATTAATTATAAAAATGCAAGTGGATTTACGCCTTTAACATTAGCATGTTATAATGGAAATATAGAAGTAGCCACTCTTTTAGCCAAAAATGTTGAAAATATT
>JAGLKH010000091.1 GCA_023141985.1 Flavobacteriaceae bacterium
ACATGGTCTGTATGTTCATGAGTAAATAAAATACCATCAATTTTAGTACAATTTACTCTCAGCATCTGGTATCTAAAATCTGGGCCACAATCAATCACATACGCAAATTCATCCCACTCTACTAAAACAGATACTCGCAAACGCTTATCTTTTTTATCAGTACTAGAACAAACAGGGTGATTGATTCCAATTACCGGAATACCTTGAGATGTCCCTGTGCCTAAAAAAGTAATTTTCATCCGTTTATTATTGTAGCTCATAAATTGTTAGAATTCTAGAATGGCAATACTTATTATTATTTATATTTTGATTAATTGTTACACATTTTATACCATAAACCAAAAAGCAAATTTAAAGTTATATTATATTCTGAAGAATATAAAGTTTAACAATGTTTTTTTTAATAAATACTAATGTAATTTTTGTTACCATATAAATTATTACACAAAAGAAAGAGTATTTACTATACTGATTATAAGGTGTTTACTATACTGATTACAAGGCATTTATTTCACTAATATTTGTTAATTATTTTATGTATAAAATATGACATTAATCAGATTATATACTTTAAATATATTTTACTTTTACATAGTTTTAAACATAATTTTATAAAACATGAAAATAGGCATATTAAAAGAAACTCAAAAAGGTGAAAAACGAGTATCAATTTCACCTAAAATTGCTAAACAACTTATTAAAAAAGAGTTTGAAATATTAGTCGAAGAAGATGCAGGAGTAAAATCTACATTTAAAAATTCAGATTACAGAGATATTGGAGCTGTAATTGAAAAAAGAGGTGTCGTTTTTAAAGAATCTGACATACTTATTAAAATTAACCCTTTTGATGAAAACGATTTAAAATTAGTAAATAAAGGACAGATTTTAATGAGTCAGTTATTTCATAAATCTCACCCTGAACTTATCAAAGCCATTGCTGCAAAGGGAGTTAGCGCTTTTTCAATGGATGCAATGCCTCGAATTTCGAGAGCACAAGATATGGATGTTTTAAGTTCTCAAAGTAATCTTGCAGGTTACAAAGCAGTAATTAAAGGAGCTTATGAAATGACAAAAATATTTCCTTTAATGATGACTGCAGCCGGTACAATTACACCAGCAAGAGTATTAGTTTATGGTGTAGGTGTAGCTGGCTTACAGGCTATTGCTACCGCTAAACGCTTAGGTGCTGTTGTTGAAGCTACAGATATTAGATTAGAAACCAAAGAACAAACCGAATCATTAGGTGCAAAATTTATAACAGTAGATAATGAAGGGGAAGAATCTGAAGGTGGATATGCAAAAGTAGCTTCAGAAGATTATGTTAAACGACAAAAAGAAGCTGTTAATAAATCATTATTTCAAGCCGATTTAGTTATAACAACAGCAATGGTACCAGGACGAAAATCACCAATATTAATTACTGAAAAACAAGTGAAGCAAATGAAAAACGGTGCAGTAATAATCGATTTAGCAGCTGCTCAAGGAGGCAACTGTGAATTAAGTAAGATGAATAAAGTAGTTAGAAAAAATGGTGTAAAAATTATTGGAACAACTATATCTCCTGAAAGTGTATCAACCAATGCAAGCGAATTATTTGCGAAAAACATGTACAATTTTTTGATGCATTTAACTGAGGGAAATCAATTTAAGTGGGATCTTGAAGAAGAAATAACAGATAAAACTTTAATTGTACAAGATGGAAAAATTAGACAAAACGGAAAAACTGAATAAATTATGACAGAATTAATAGATTTTATTAGCAATAACCTCCAAATGGTATATATCGTAATCTTAATGATATTTGTTGGAGTTGAAGTAATTGGCCACGTACCAGCTGTTTTACATACACCATTAATGTCTGGTGCCAATGCAATTCATGGTGTTGTAATTATTGGTGCCATTTTAGTGATGTTAGGTGCAGATACAGATAATATTTTAGCGCAATCTCTTGGCTTTGTCGCTGTATTATTAGGTACGTTAAACGTAGTTGGTGGATTTGTAGTTACCGATCGCATGTTAGAAATGTTTAAAAAGAAAAAATAATGGAATATATATTTAGTCTCGAGTTTATTTATTTAATAGCATCTATAACTTACATTCTTGGTTTAAAGATGCTGGGACATCCAGAAACAGCAAGAAGAGGTAATTTAATAGCTGCTGGTGGTATGACACTGGCAATATTTGGAACCATCTTTTTATATCAAGGAGAAGTTGCAACACATATTTATATTTTAATTGGTATAGCGATTATTATTGGAACAATTATAGGTTGGGTCGTCGCTAAAAAAGTGGCCATGACAAAAATGCCTGAATTAGTTTCATTATTCAATGGTATGGGAGGTGCCAGTGCTGCTTTAATTGGATTAATAGAATTTCATCATTATACTGGAGATACCATATCTACAGTTACTATCTTAGCTGGAATCATTATTGGTAGTATATCTTTTTCCGGTAGTATGATTGCTTGGGGAAAATTAAATGGTACCTTTAAAAAACCATTCCGCTTACCAAAATATAATTTAGTAAACAATTTGGTCTTTTTAGTCTTAGTTATTTTTGCAGCTTATATTGCATGGACAAGTTCTGGTAGTCAGCTTTATTTATACATTCTATTTTTTGGAGCTATAGCCTATGGCGTTCTATTTGTTTTGCCAATTGGAGGAGCAGATATGCCGGTAGTAATATCTCTTTTAAATTCATTTACAGGGTTAGCTGCTGCTTTAGGAGGCTTTTTATATGGTAATATGGTTATGCTAACCGGTGGTATTTTAGTTGGTTCAGCAGGTACAATATTAACATTAGCAATGTGTAATGCTATGAACAGGTCTCTATTCAATGTGATTTTTGGAGGATTTGGAGATACATCCACAGATGAAGCTGAAGGTAGCTCACAAACAATAAAAGGAAGTATCAAGAAAACTACAGTTAGCGATGTTGCAATATTAATGAATTATTCACAACGTATAATTTTTGTTCCCGGCTATGGTTTAGCTGTTGCTCAAGCACAACATGCCATTCACGAATTAGAACAATTATTAGAAAGCAAAGGTATAGAAGTAAAATACGCTATTCATCCGGTAGCAGGTCGTATGCCCGGACATATGAATGTGTTATTAGCCGAAACAAATGTAGATTACGATAAATTAGCCGAAATGGAAGATGTTAACCCGGAATTCCAAAACACAGATGTAGTATTTGTAGTGGGTGCTAATGACGTTGTTAATCCTGCTGCACATAATGACCCATCAAGTCCGATTTTTGGTATGCCAATATTAGATGTTGAAAACGCTAAACAAATAATCGTTAATAAAAGAAGTATGAAGCCAGGTTATGCAGGTATTGAAAACGAATTATTTTATAACCAAAAAACATCAATGCTATTTGGAGATGCTAAAACAGTTATACAAGAATTACTTACAGAATTAAAAGGTATGTAATTGCTTGCAAAACATTTAATTTTAAAGCCATTTCATAATATGAAACGAGCATGTTATAATTTTTATTACCCAAGGGAATGACTAATA
>JAGLKH010000092.1 GCA_023141985.1 Flavobacteriaceae bacterium
TGATGGACTTAAATTATATGAAAACTTTTTTCGTTGATCTGAATTATATTGGACTTCAAAACTAGTGTAATAATAATCTTTATCTCCTGGAAGTGGTATGCCTCCATCTGTACCTGTTGGATCAAAACTGTCGTATAAATGCGTGAATCTGTTAAACATCTCAATTTCTAAACGAGAAGTATTTGTCATTTCAGCTTGCCAGCGTGTAACAATTGTGTAATCGGAATTTTCGAAATCCAGTTCTGGTCGCCAAAATACAAATGGTGACACAGAAAAACTATGTCTTTGGATTCTTCCTTTTTTAGGCCAAAATACACGCTGAATCATTGGGCTAATTTTAAAAAGATCTGTTCTTCTTATAAACCCTAAATCTGATCTAAAATTTTCGCCTACAAAAACAGCACCAAATCTAAAATTCCAATTTCTACTAAAGTATTCAGTTGAGGCTCCGGTAGAAACATCTTTGTCTTCAACATTTGGTGAAAATGATTTGTGAAAAAAATATTTACCAACCCAAGTATTATCCTTAGAAGCCAATCTATAATCTAACCCAAAAACACGATTATAACGGTCTTCATCTGCTACAAAATCATAATCTTTTGTGGCTTGTTTATTAATAAACATGACACTTAGATTAGAGCGACTAAATAATTTGTATTGTGCTGTAATTACTGCATTATTTGTAGTTGGAATTTCATTGGCAAGATCTTCGGCAGTTTGCATATTTAAAATACCAAGACGAAGATTGTTATTTACTTTACCACTTAATCTAACACCGGCAATAATATCATTTTCAATACTGTTTCCATCTATATCGCTAGCAATACCAATGCGTCTTGAGAAGAATGGATTTGCATCTCTATTGTTTCCAAAATCTGCAAAGAGATCACTATTTTCAATAAAAAATTGCCTTCTTTCCGGAAGTGAAATTTCAAAGCGGGTTAAGTTGGTTACTTGCTGATCAACTTCAACTTGAGAAAAATCGGGATTTACTGTAAGATCCAGATTCATACTATTCCCAATAGTAAACTTTGCATCACCACCAAATTTAAAATCTGATGAGGATTCATCAATTTCATAATCTTTTCCAATTAAAGTGTTCATATAAGGAATAATTGAAATAGGAGATTTTGATCCTCCCAGGGGTTTCTCAAAAATCATATCTCCCATATAAGCAAGACTAAAAATAAATTGATTTTGAGGAATATTCATCCAAGTGTTACGCTCGTTGTCTTTAGTGTCAAAATGATAACTATTAAAACGCCATTTGGTTTCCCCTTCGCGATATTTAAAGGCAGACAGAGGAATCATCCATTCTACTATATAGTAATTATCATGAATTTTGGCTTCACACAACCATTTAGTGTCCCATGCCATATTAAAACCTCTAAGGTCAGTACCACCACCAGATAGCAAAGCATCTCTTTTAACACCTAAAGGATTTGTCCCAAAAAAGAAAGCGTTTGTACCATCATTAAAGGTATCAAACATCAACGTAATATTATCATTTCCAGATGCTCTGAAATCACGTCGTAGGGAAGGAATAATAAATTCGTTTCCTGAGGAATTAACCTTCATTCCTACATAAAGGTTTTTATCATCAAACATCATTCTAATTTCTGCCTGTTGTTTTGCTTGAAGAGAGTCGGTTGGAAAATGTTGCCAGAAATTTGTAGCTGGTTTTGTTTGGCTCCATACTGCTTCATCTAAAATGGCATCAACAGTTATGGGTTCATTAATATATTTTACATGTACAGTTTTGTTTTTTGCTCTTTGTGAAAAACTTAAAGAAACAGTAAGTAAAATGGTTAGTAGTAGTAGTTTTTTCAATGTTCATTGGTTAGATGTCACCAAAAATAAAAGAATAAACTATAGGATCTTATCTTTTTGTAAAACTTTAAGAAATATTTAGTGAATAGCACTGATAATTTGGCATAGTATTTGTAAAATATAATTTGTAATTTTTTACAAAAGTAATAATTACATTTTGGTTGGTTAGTAAAAAAAGCATCATTTCAATCTTTGAAATATGCTTTTTTTTTTGAATTGAGAAAAAAAATTTAAGAATTAGCGGAGACAGTCACAAGCATTTTTTCTGAATAATTTAGAAAAGAAATCATCTATATCATCCCCATCAGTTCTAAATAAAAAAATATTAAGGCTCAAGCTAATTTGAGACGGTTTGTAAGGCCAGATATCTGTTATATTTGTTCCGAATGCCGAATTATGGAAATCTTGATAATTGTCGCCGGATTCTCCTTCTGTTTCTTTAAGACCATATTCATAGCGCAGATCCACTCCAAATCTTTTAAATTCTACTTGAATCCCAAAAATTAGATTCGAAGTAGTTTTATCATAATTTATAGGAGATGCTCCAGTAGAATTATTTGCGCCTTCTATAGTCATTTCACTGAAAAAGCTAAAACTAGGCCCTATATAGATAGAAATTGGATCGAATACTTTGTATCCAACCAATATAGGAAAGTCCATTTTTGAGGCCTTCCAATGAGAAGTTTTTACCGGGAAATCATAATTATTTTTGTTAGAGACGAAATTTATTTCCGGTCTTATATATAAATTCCCAAATGCAACATTTAAAAAAGCTCCGAACTGGTTACCAATTTCATTATTTGGCGTAAAAGTTTCATCAGGTTTACCAGCTTGAATTGAACCCCCCCTTGAATTTAAATCACCAATGTTATAATAATTTAGACCGGCCTTTATACCGACGGCATACTCTTGGGCATTAGAAAAAGTACATAAAAATAGTAGCAAAACTAATATTAGGGGCTGTTTCATAGTTTTATTGTAGGTTTTAAAACCATAAAGTTAAATGAGTTGCGTATAACGTTTATAATTTTATCGTTGTGCATCTGTATTTTATCGTTATTGGTTGGTTATTATTGTTTAAGTGCTTGTTTTGTCGACAAAATGCAACATGAAATGTCCTACAAATAAAAGGCTTCCATTTTAAAAAGCAAATATTTTCTTATTTTTTCTTATTTGTTTGAGTTATAATTAACATGTAATGCTATTATTTTTAATGTTATTTGGCATTATATTATTCTAAAATTGATAAAATAATTGTCATAAATGTAATTGTTAAATATTGCATTTCGTCGATAATATCATCTTTTTTATCGACAAATGTTAAAAAAAAGCGTATTTCATCGAATAAATAGAGTTTGTTGTCGATGAGTTTAATTTAAATTTTACATTTGGTGTGTACTAAAATTTAGTTTTTAGTTCAATGGATTAATTAATTAATATTTTGAGTTATGTTGTTGGTATTAGAAACCCTAAATCGAACTTCGTAATAAAAAATTAAGAAAACCGAGATTGAGGGATCTCGGTTTTCTATTTTATATACTTTTCGCTTTCACTAATCGGACAGAAAATATAATTTCAGTATGCTTAATATATAAGTAAAAAAATTGAGTTAAAATTTAATTTTCCTAAATTAGCATCAATAGAGATTATAATGAAGTTTAAGCTTTCTTTTTTATTTGTATTAATAAGCACATTTACTTTTGCTCAATTGCCAAAAGACTTTGTTTATGTAGAGGATATTATTCCGAATATTAAAGTAGAGTTACGTTATATTACTACAGATAATTTTGTTGGCATGCCAATTGAAGGTTATAAAGCGACTAAATTAATTCTAACTCTAAGTGCTACTCAAGCTCTAAAAAATGTCCAAGATGAATTAGGATCTTATGGATTTTACCTTAAAGTATATGATGCTTATAGACCGCAGCGTGCTGTAAACCATTTTATGCGTTGGGCAAAAGATTTAACCGATACTATAAATAAACAAGAGTTTTATCCTAATGTAAAAAAGAAAGATCTGTTTAAGGAAGGATATATTGCTTCACACTCAGGACATAGTAGAGGCAGCACTTTAGATCTCACCATTATAGATAAAGCTACCAAAGAAGAATTAGATATGGGAAGTCCTTACGATTTTTTTGGTGAAGAATCCTGGGTTAGTTACCAAGACATTAGCGAACAGCAAAAAGCCAATAGAGAACTCTTGCAAAAAGTTATGAAAAAATATGGCTTTAAAAATTACCCAAAAGAGTGGTGGCATTTTACTTTAAGAGATGAGCCTTTTCCAGAAACCTATTTTGATTTTGTAGTGGAGTAATTTTGAAAGTTTAGTTTAAAGGCCTAGGCTATGATTTCCTTTAGGTTTGTAATGTTTAACTTTATATCAAAGGAGCAGATAACTTATGTTAATATTTCTGTTTCTAAATTAAACTAAAAAACTTGGATTTTAACTCAGTTCTTTGTTGAGCTACATTAATGTATTTTATAGATATCATTGAAGGATTTTTGACAGTCAAGCAACATGCCAAATTCTTATTAATCCTTTTCAAGTACTCGGACTGAACGAATTCTTACATCAGTTATTGGACGATCTTTTGTTCCTGTTTGTACTGTAGCAATAGAATCAACGACTTCGAGACCTTTAATCACTTGACCAAAAACTGTGTAGTTTTGATCGAGATGTGGCGTGCCACCCAGCGACTTGTACACCCTACGATGAGCCTCTGGAATCTTGTACCTCTCAAATTTAGTGTAAGTCTTGGCTAATTTCTTGAGGCTGTCGTTGAATAATGTATATCTCACCATATCTTTATCATCTATGGCCTTTTGCAAAGAGTCAGTAAGAGCCTTGTTAGTTAGATCTTTATAGGAATAGTGATCAGCCAGCCAGCCGTTAATGCGTGTTTCAGCATAATCAAGCATGCTGTCATTTTGTATCCCTCTTTGAACAATATAGAATTGGATACCACTTGATGCCCGCTCAGGATTACCATCTCTAGCTGCTCCAACCGCTCCTTTTTTATGAAATAAAGTTGGGTTCAATTCAGCATCTACTTTATAAGACAGACCTCCATTACCAAGATTATCCTCAGGTTTGGCTTTATGGCTTTCTGGGTCACCACCTTGAATCATAAATTCTTTAATTACACGATGAAAAAGAAGGCTATCATATGCGCCTTCATTGGCAAGCTTAATGAAATTGTCCCGATGTAATGGCGTCTCGTTGTATAGCTCAATAACCATTGTACCATAATCGGTCACCAACTCAACGGATTTTCTATCGTTTGCTGTAGAATTTAATGATTCTTTTTTTGTATTACAACTCCAAAAAAACAGTATTAGGAGTATAAGTGAATTGATTTTGAGTAATGTTTTCATTTTCCAATACTTTTTATCAGTAGTTAAACGAAGTTAGTAGTTTTTATTAACAAAGTCAAGATAAAAAAAACCGCTTCATTAATTTGAAGCGGTTTTAATGATTGGTTAACTTGTTACTATTTTTTGTCTAAATTTTTTGTCATTGTAAAGCCTATAAATAGACCAACTCCAGCCATTAAGAAAATAGTGCCAGGATAAGCAACATCTTTATCTACACCTAAATTGTAATGAAGAATTGCAGCTATAAAAATTCCTATCCCTATTCCCATTAATAATAAGGCTAGATTTAGAGTAAGGACTTTCCAAATTGGTGCTGCATGCTCTCTTTTTCCTTTTACAAAAATACTCGCATCTGCACCTTTTTCTATTAATGCTAAGCGCTCTTTGTTTCGTGTTGAATAATGTAAATAAAATATTCCGAAAATAATTCCGAACAAAATTGGCATTATAATTAATTCTGATCCCATAATTGTTTGTTTTTAATTGATTATTTTTA
>JAGLKH010000093.1 GCA_023141985.1 Flavobacteriaceae bacterium
GCTTTTTTGCGAGCTTCTCTATCACTTAATTTTGGTGCTACAGTTTTTGTGCTATCGCTTTCTGTTTTTGTTTCAGTTTTATCAGTTTTGCCTTTACGAGCTTCGAGCTTAGCTTTTCTATCAGCTAATATTTTTTTCTTTTTGTCTTCTAAAGCTTTTTTCTTTACTTCACTTGGGCTTAATGCTTGTGTCGCTTCTTCTTCATTTTCTTTGCCCGATACTTTTTTACGAGCATTAATCTTTTCTTCCCTGGCTTTTGCTCTATCTTCTAAAATCTTTTTCTTTTTCTCTTCTAAAGCTTTCTTTTTTGCTTCCCGCGCTTCTAGTTGTTTGGTGCGTTTATCTTCAATAGCTTTTTCACGCTCAGCTTTTTTATCTTCTAAAGCTTTTTCGCGAGCTTCTTTTTCTTTATTAATTTCCGGAACCAATTCTTCTTCTTCAGCTGCTTTTCTTTCCTGACGTGTTTGAACTTGTTTACGCTTAGAAGATCTTGTTATTGATCTTAAAACTTGTTCACTTATATCAAATCGATCTGCCGAATACAGCATTACTACATCTGCAGATTTATCGAAAACAAAATCATATTTTTTATTAGCTGCAATTTCTTGTACTGCATTAAATATTTGATCCTGTATTGGCTGCATGAGTTTTTTCTTCTGGATCATTAAATCTCCATTTGGCCCAAAACGATTTTGTTGGTAATCTAAAATTTCACTTTCTTCAATATTTATTTCTTCTTGACGCTCTTCAATCAGCTCTTTTGTAAGTAAAATACTTTCGCCATTTAATTGTTTCTTTTTTTGATCGATTTCACTTAGACGAGATTCTATTTCGCTTTTCCATTTTTGAACCTTAGCATCAAGCTGAGATGATGCCTCCTGGTATTCTGGTACGTTTTGCAAAATATACTCGGTATCTATATAACCAATTCTTACGCCACGTTGTGCAAATGAAGTAAAACTTATTAAGAACGCAAATGCCAGTAAAAAAAGAACTTTAGTTTTCATCCGTATGTATTTTAAGTTTATCGATTTCATGTGTCTATAAATTCTTAAAATGACGGATAAAATTCACGATTCCGTCAATTAGAGTTAATATTTTTCAAATTAACGAAATAAAATTTAAAAAATTTTAACACTTGTATTAAATCGTTATTGGGTTAATTGAAAATATCGTGCCAAACTTAAAATTGTTGTCCAATAATAAAGTGTGTTTCCCATCCATGTTTAACTGTTTGACCTGGTAAAGGGTCAAATCCATGTCCAAAATCTATACCTAATAATCCAAATGCCGGCATAAATAACCGAATGCCTAATCCTGCTGAACGTTTTAAATCAAAAGGATTGTAATCTCTAAAATTATCAAATGCGGCTCCTCCTTCTAAAAACATAAGAGCATAAATTTTTGCTTGCGCGCCTAAAGTTAAAGGGTGTCTTAATTCTAATGAAAACTTGTTATAAATAGTTCCACCATCTTGAGAAGATAAAGATTGGTTCGGGTAACCTCTTAAGGCAATGGATTCACGTCCATCTAAACTATAACTTCCTAAACCATCTCCTCCCAAAAAGAAACGCTCGAAAGGAATGATGCCTCTATCATTATTGTATGCGCCTAAGAATCCAAATTCTATTTTCGGCCTTAAAACTAAATCTCCAACAATTTTTGTGTACCATTCTCCACTAAACTTAATTTTATAGAATTCTAACCATTTAAAACGTTCTTGGTCGATTTCTGCAATTCTATCTGAAACATCTATATCTGAAGGGTCTATTGCTAAATCTTCGAATAAACCTTCCCTTTCTTCTTTTAAAGCTTTATAATCTACACCATTGACAGCCGAATAAGGAAAAGAAAACTTAGCAGAAGCACTAAAATTCGATCCACCTGTTGGGTATATTGGGTCCACGGAAGTATTATTTCTACTTAAACCAATGGTATATGCTAAATTTTTTGAAGACCCATCGCCAAAGGTAAATAACCCTGTATTGTAATTTTTTAAGTCATATAGCTGAAAACTTAAAGCTTGAGATAATGTAAAGAAATCGTCTGGTACAGTTAGACGTTTTGCTAAACCTACTGAAACACCTGTTATATTAAAGCGCCTGCTTTTATCTGCATTTCTTGTTATAGGATTGTATAAAAACTGTTTAGTGTGCGATATAGATGTGGAAAACTGTACAGGTCTTTTACCCCCTAGCCAAGGTTCGGAAAAAGAGAAACTATAAGTTTGAAAAAATCGACTTGCCTGTAAACGCAATGATAATTTTTGACCATCTCCCATTGGTATAGGTTTGTAAGCTTCTTTTTTAAAGATATCTTTAATAGAAAAGTTATTAAAGGACAACCCTAAAGTACCTATAAAACCACCACCACCATAACCGCCTTGCAATTCTATTTGGCTTGAGCCTCTTTCTACAACAGAATACTCCATGTCCAGCGTACCATCGGTTGGGTTTGGATTTATAAAATTAGGTGAAATTTGTTGTGCATCAAAGAATCCTAATTGCCCCAATTCTCTAACCGTACGCACTACATTCCTTTTACTATATAACTGTCCGGGCCTTGTCCTTAACTCTCTGTAGATAACATGGTCGTTAGTTTTATCATTTCCTGTAACGGTCACATTATTAAAATAAGCAGGCTTACCTTCAATAATTCTAATTTCCATATCTATAACTTCGCCATCAGCACTAACTTCTATGGGAGTAATTGTTGAGAATAAATAACCACTATCCTGGTAAAGATTTGTGAGGTCATTTGCATCAGGTTTTGAATCATCGGCAATACGTTTGTCAAGTTCAACGCCATTATATGTGTCTCCTTCTTTAATTTTTAAAATTAGATTGAGTTGTTGATCTGTATAGACAGTGTTGCCAAGAAACGAGATTTTTCCATAGGTATATTTCTCACCTTCTTCAAGTTTAATATTTAAAGAAATTGTATTATCGCTATTTATTATAATTGAGTCAGAAATAATACGTGCATCCCGATAGCCACTTTCTTTATATTTATCAATTACGCTAGCTAAATCTTCTTTAAAATCTGCTTCAATATATTTTGAACGCTTTAATACACGTATTGGATTTTTCTTTTTTGTGTTTTTCATTGCTTTGTGAAGCTTTTTACTTTTAAGCTTTTCGGCACCATTAAACACAATATCTTTTACTTTTATTTTACTGCCTTTATTTATTTTTAATAACATATTGACCCTTCTTTTTTCAATAGAATCAATTACTTCTGTTGTTGTAATAACTACTTTAGAATTTAAAAACCCTTGTTTTTTGTATTTATTCTCTAAATAATTTTTTGTAGTTGTAATAAGGTTTTCGGTAACTTTAGCACCAGATTGTAGTTTGTTATCCTTAATAATATCTTCGAATTTAGATTTTTTTACGCCTTCGATTTTAATATCCTTAAGTTCAGGTAAATCTATGAGTTGAATTTCTAAAAAAATATTATCACCTTCAATTTTTGTAATATAAATATCAATATTACTGAACAAATTTGAGCTCCATAATTTTTTAATTGCAGCACTAATTTTTTCTCCTGGAATTATTATCTCTTGTCCTTTACGCAAGCCGGAGTATGTAACTACAGTTTGAGAGCTGAAGCTTGTATTACCGGAAACAGTAACATCTCCAATAGTATATTTTTTTGCATTTGCCAACTCATTACTTTGAGCAGTGATACTAGCACTGCTGATAAAAAATAATATAATTAAAAGTTGAGTAAAGTATGTTTTCAATAGTTTAATATTAACTAAGTTGTTCACTTGTTTTTCCAAATCTTCTTTCTCTTTTTTGATAATTTATTATGGCTTCATACAAATGTTCTTTTGTAAAATCGGGCCAAAAGACATTAGTAAAATACAATTCTGCATAAGCTATTTGCCATAACAAGAAATTGCTAATTCGTTGTTCTCCCCCAGTTCTTATCAATAAATCTACATCTGGTAAATTTTGTGTGTAAAGATGCTGATTTATTACGAGTTCATCAATTTTTTCTGGCGAAATTATGTTATTTTTAACTTTAATACTAATTTGTTTTACTGTGTTTATTAGCTCTTCTCTAGAGCCATAGCTTAATGCTAATGTTAAAGTTACTTTACTGTTGTCTTTTGTGATTTCAATAACGTCCATTAACTCACTATACACCTTTGTTGGCAAAGCTTGAAGGTTTCCTATAGCATTAAGTTTAATCTTGTTATCGTGCAGTGTTTTTATCTCTTTTTTTAATGAGGAAATTAAAAGTTTCATTAAGGTTTGAACTTCTAATTTTGGTCTTTTCCAATTTTCGGTAGAAAATGCATAAAGTGTTAAATTTTTAACATCAAGCTCAGCACAACCTTCTACAACTTGTTTTACAGCCTTAGCACCATTTTCATGGCCAAAGACTCTCAATTTCCCTTTTTGTTTTGCCCAACGGCCATTACCATCCATAATTATGGCGATGTGCTTAGGTAACAATTTAATATTTATTTGTTCTTTTAAGTTCACTTTATTGAGGGCAATAACAAGGGTTTTGACCAAAGGTGTAAGTTAATGTAATTCCAGAAAACGTATACCAATCGTTGTTGTTTATATTTCCGAAGCTAAATGTTGATTGTAAAGAGGTTTCGTCTGGAATACTACCATCTATTCCGTCAGAAAATGTATATCTGGCACCAACTTCTACAGCAAGAACAAAACTACTGGCTAATGTTGTTTTAAACCCTAAAGCCATAGGTATGCCATATGCCCAACTTTTAGTGTTTTCATTTGTTTGCCTGCCATTGTTAAAATAAAAATTATCGTAGCTTGCTGCACTTATTCCAGAATATAAATATGGTGTTATTTTTTTTCTTCCGGTGTGTAAATCAAAATCAAAGAAGGTAAACTCCATACCAGCAGAAATTTCTAATAAATTATTTTCAAAAGAATAGCCTCTTTGTTTTCTTCTAGGATCATCCGATTTTACGTCAATACCTTCTAGTTTAGCGTAAATTACTGTTAATCTATAAGAATGCCTTGGACTTCTGTTCCATTTAAAAATGCCTCCAACAGCAGGCTGGTTTGGCGAAATATAATTTGTAGCACCTACATCTCCAATAATATTACTACCACCAATAAACACTCCCACTTCATAAATTTGAGAGAAACTAAAATTGTAACATAAAACACTCATAATAATAATGGTTATGTACTTCATAGGATTTCAAAAGTTTGCAAATATAATAAATAAGATTTGCCTATTATAATTTGTTGAATAGTATTACAGATAAACAGGAATTAAGCTAATTTATTGCCTAATTTCGTTTGTCTTCTCCCCAAAGAAGTTTCTTGCGAAGTGTGTGGAGAAAGCTTTCGTTTTCCAATTCTATCATTTTAATTTTAAATACCGCTTTTTTTATTATAACAGTAGAATTGTTATCTAATGTTGCAATTCTTGAATCTAAGGACACTAAATAATTATCTTCTCTACCACTTACTTTTAGTTTTATTTCAGTAGAATCGGGAATTACCAGAGGCCTGGCATTAAGGTTATGTGGAGCGATTGGAGTAAGTACAAAACTATCTGCGCTAGGCATAATTACCGGACCACCACAACTCAGGGAATATCCTGTTGATCCTGTTGGAGTAGATATTATTAAGCCATCTGCCCAGTACGATGTTAAATATTCATTATTTAGACTGGTTTCAATAGTAATCATGGAAGTCGTATTCTTTCTACTTACCGCAATTTCGTTTAAGGCAACATTAAAATCTAACAAATCATCGTTCTCCGGTTCTGTTTTTATGGAGAGCAGGCTCCTTTCAGAAATCTTATAATTACCATTTAAAATATCGTTTAAAGCATTTTCAATTTCATTTTTTTGTATAGTAGCCAAAAACCCTAAGCGACCAGTATTAATACCAATTATTGGAATTTCCAGATCACGAACAAAAGTAATTGCTCTTAAAATAGTACCATCGCCACCAATGCTTATTAGTAAATCGTAAGAATTGTCTAAATGTTCGAAAGTTTTAAAATTTATTGTTTTAAAATTACGATTTTGTTGTTCTTTAATTGTTGTATAAAAATCATTTTCAATGTAAACCTCAATAGGCTTTTTGAGTAAGATCTTTAAAAGTGTTTCTATTGAAGTTTCAGAGTTTTCGTGGTAAAACTGACCAAAGATTGCAATCTTCATAAGCTACATGTTTAAATATTTCTTTAAATAATCCGAACGCTCTTTGAGATTTTTTATAAAAAGATCTTCTTCATGGCCAGAAACAATATTATAACTGTAACGTCTAAAAGTTTGAATGATATCATTTAGACCAGAGCTGCCTATTTTTATAGTAATTTGTACCACGTCATTTTCTGTTTTCGAAATAAAAGCACCCAATAACTTTGCATTATTAGATTCAATAATTTGACTAATTTCACTAAACGAATAATCGTTAAGTCCTTTTTCTACTATTAAAATTCCTCCAGGCTCAGCAAAAAAAGGAGTTTCGTTAAATAATGAAATGATGTCATTAAGTTCATAATATCCTAAATAGTTATTCTTTTCGTCTAAAACAGGCATAATATTAGAGTCGTTTTGAGCAAAGGCTTCTAATACATCCAGCCATGGGGTATTAGCTCTAACGTAAAAACCTTCAATGGTAAATAAAAACTCTGAAATAGGTTTGTTTGCCTCAAAACAATGTGCATCAGTTTCAGAAAGACAACCGATATAAATGGTCTCTTTTTCTATAGGAATATGCGAGTATGTTAATTGATTAAATAATTCCTGCGCATCTCTAATGTTATCATTAACATTAAGAGGTTTAATATCATTTATTATGTAATGACTTAGTGGCATAGTATCGTATAAATATAAGCGTAAAATTAATCAAAAATATACAGATTAAGCGTAATTTACACCTATTGAATATTAAAAAAGCACATATAAATAGTTTCTTTTCTGCTTATTCTGTGTTTAAAAACTTAACAGTAACAATGGCTATGCTTATATTTTTTAGCCTTGATTAATCAAAAAACAATTTAATTTATTAATACACAGTTTTAAAATTCAATAGGTATTACTTTGTATTTTTGCATTTTAAAAATCCAATAAATGACAAAACTGAGTGTAAACATTAACAAGATTGCAACCTTAAGAAATTCAAGAGGAGGAGACACCCCTAATCTTGTTAAATTTGCTAAAGATGTACAGCAGTTTGGTGCTCAAGGTATCACAATTCATCCTCGGCCAGATGAGCGCCATATACGCTATCAAGATGCATACGATCTAAAACCCATAGTATATACTGAATTTAATATAGAAGGAAATCCTATTCCAAAATTTGTAGATATGGTTTTAAAAATTAAGCCTACTCAAGTGACTTTGGTTCCAGATGCTATAGATGCAATAACTTCAAATGCCGGTTGGGATACTATAAAACATAAAGAATTTTTAACTGAGATCATTAAAGAGTTTAAACAAAACAACATTAGAACCTCTGTTTTTTTAAATTCGGATTTAAAACAAGTAGAAGGCGCAAAAGCTACAGGTACAGATAGAATTGAACTATATACCGAAGACTTTGCACATCAATACAGTTTAGGAAATGAAGAAGCTATTATACCTTACACTAAATGTGCCGAATTAGCAAATTCTATTGGAATTGGGGTAAATGCCGGGCATGATTTATCTTTAGATAATATTAAATTCTTTAAGGACAATATACCAGAACTTTTAGAAGTCTCAATTGGCCATGCTTTAATTTGTGAAAGTTTGTATTTGGGTATTGAAAATGTAGTGAATATGTATTTACATAAGCTTAAATGATATTACATTCCAATATTTTAGGACAAGGGCAGGCATTTATTATTCTTCATGGTTTTCTTGGGATGAGTGATAATTGGAAAACGCTCGGAAAGAAATTTAGTGAACAAGGTTATGAAGTTCATTTGATTGACCAACGTAACCATGGGAGAAGTTTTAGGGGTGATGCGTTTAATTATGCGGTATTAGCTAAAGACTTAAAACAATATTGCGATTCATATGAGTTAAATAATATCGTATTGCTTGGACATTCCATGGGAGGAAAAACAGCAATGCTATTTGCAACAATGTATCCTGAAAGGGTATCAAAATTAATAGTATCAGATATTTCTCCTCGATATTATCCATTACATCACCAATTGATTTTAAAAGGATTATCGGCATTAGATTTTGAAGTAATAAAAACAAGAAAAGAAGCAGAAGATATATTAGCTAATTTTGTTTCAGAATTTGGTATTAGACAGTTTTTACTTAAAAATCTTTATTGGGTTAAAAAAGGACAGTTAGGGCTTCGTATAAATTTAAAAGCTCTAAAAGAGAACATTGAAGAAATAGGCGAAGCATTGCCTATGCATTCAATATTTGAAGGAGATACATTATTTCTAAAAGCTGATAGATCAGGGTATATTTCTCATGATGATGAAATTTTAATTAAGACTCATTTTCCAAATGCTGTTATTGATACTATAAAAAATTCGGGACATTGGTTGCATGCTGAAAATCCAAAAGAATTTTATGAGAATGTGATTCGCTTTCTAAGTTGATTTTTCTTATATTAGCTAAGATTTTAATCATCTATTTAAACGAATAAAATCCTTATTTGTCGATAATGTAGGCCGTTGTAATGCGAAAGTTAAAAGGTAATTTAAATAGATGTATTTTCATGATGCCCCAAATTACAATAAGACTGACTTATAGGAAAGACTACAAATATAAGTTTGGCTTTTTGTTAAGTCAAACTTATATTTTATTATGTAAGGTCAAATATTTCTGAAAATAATTTTATTGCCATAATAACAGTGTAACCTACAAATTACTTTAGGCATAAAAAATATTCGTGT
>JAGLKH010000094.1 GCA_023141985.1 Flavobacteriaceae bacterium
TGCATGACTTTTCTATAATCATCAACAAAACCCACCACACCATGCCCTAATGTGACTAACAGCACCACCCAGACATAGCGATTTTCAAGATCTGCCCAAAGCAGTGTACTTATTGCAATTGCAACCAGTATTAAGGCTCCACCCATTGTTGGCGTTCCTGCCTTTTCTTGCTGACCTTCTAAACCTAAATCACGTATGGTTTCTCCAACCTGTTTTTTTCTTAAATAATTAATAATTCTCTTACCATAAATTGTAGAAATAAGCAATGACAGAATTATAGCTAATGCTGCTCTAAAAGTTATATACCCAAAGAGTGATGCTCCCGGAAATTGGAATTCCTTTTCTAAATATTCAAATAAATAATACAACATATTATTTCTGTAATTGTTTTAAAAATTCTTCAACTATTTTGTAATCATCAAAATCTATTCGTTTACCTTCTGTTTCCTGATATGTTTCATGTCCTTTTCCAGCAATTAAAATAATATCGCCAGACTGCGCTAATTGACAAGCGGTTTTAATAGCTTGTTTTCTATCAACAATTGAAATGGTTTTTTTATAATTTTGTGGTTCAACTCCTGTTTCCATATCAGCAATAATAGCTTCCGGAGTTTCCGTTCTTGGATTATCGCTTGTAAAAATCACTTTTGTACTTAATACAGAAGCAATATTTGCCATTTTAGGCCTTTTTGCTTTGTCTCTATCTCCACCACAACCTATAACTGTAATTAAATCTTCGTTCTTTGTTCTAATACTATTTATCGTTTCAAGTATATTTCTTAGAGCATCTGGTGTATGTGCATAATCGACTATTGCTGTAATATCTTTAGAAATAAGGTATTGGAATCTTCCACTCACACTATCCAACTCACTTATTAAACGAAGTATCTCATTCTTTTCTAATCCTAATAAATCTGCAGTGCCATAAATAGCGAGTAGATTGTATGCATTAAAATTTCCTATTAGTTTAGTCCAGACTTCATTATCATTAATTTTAAGTAACAAACCGCTAAATTGATTTTCGAGAATTTGTGCTCTATAATTAGCATAACTCTTTAATGCATAAGTGAATTTTCTTGATTCGGTGTTTTGCATCATAATCAATCCATTTTTATCATCTATATTTATTAAAGCAAATGCTGTTTTTGGAAGCTTATCAAAGAACGATTTTTTAACGTCTCGATACTCAGCAAATGTGTGATGATAATCTAAATGATCGTGTGTTAAATTGGTGAAAACTCCTCCATAAAACTGTAATCCATCTGTTCTATTTTGATGTATTCCATGAGAACTTACTTCCATAAAGCAAAACTCAACACCCTGAGTATTCATCTCACTTAAATACTTATTTATTGTTAGCGAATCTGGTGTAGTATGTGTCGTGTCGTATTCTTTATCGTCAACAATTATTTTAACTGTAGATAACAAACCAGACTTAAATCCGGCTTTTTTAAACAATTGATATAATAAGGTTGCAATTGTAGTTTTACCATTAGTACCTGTAATGCCAATGAGTTTTAAATTTTCAGAAGGCACTCCATAATAGTTTGAAGCCATTATTGCTAAAGCTTTATTAGAATTATCTACTTTAACATAAGTGATGTTTTCTATTTTGTTTTCAGGAATTTCTTCACAAACAATTACTGTAGCACCTTGACTTATAGCAGCATCTACAAAATTATGGCCGTCTACAGTATTTCCTTTTATAGCTACAAACACATCATTAGCATTAACTTTTCGAGAATCGAAATGAACCTCGTTAATACCTACACTTGTATTTCCAACAATAGTGTTTAAGGATACTTTATACAATATGTTCTTTAATTCTATCAAGATAATTCTAAAACTACTATTTGATTTTTCTTTACTTTTATTCCTTTTGCAACGGATTGCTTCATTACTTTTCCATTACCTACAAGCTTTACTTTCATTCCCATATTTTCTAATAAGGTAACAGCATCCATTGCTGGCATGCCTTGAACATCAGGCATTATTGTTTTATATTTTTGAGCGATTTCAAAATATGCTTCGTAACTTTTCTCAACAGACGGACTGTTTATCTCGAGGTTATCAACAGCATCAATTATTGGAGTATCAGAATAAATTTTATGTGCGATTTTTTTAAATACAGGAGCTGCAACAATATTACCATAATACCCTAATTTGGTATCCGGTTTATGTATTACTACTATACACGAATATTTTGGGTTTTCGGCTGGAAAATATCCTACAAAAGAGGAAATGTATCTACCTGATTCAATCCAATATTCTGTCTGGCATGTTCCCGTTTTTCCTGCCATTGAAAAATTTGGAGAATAAATATTATGTGCTGTACCATGTTTTTTTTCTATAACATTCTTCATCATTTGCTGTACCTTCTTTGCAGTAGATACAGAACAAACTGATGGATTAATAATTTCTTTTTCAAAAGGCACTATAGTTTTATCAAATTCTTTTACCTCTCTTAAAAAACGAGGTTTCACCATTTCGCCATCATTAGCAATAGCATTATAGAATGTTAAGATTTGTAAAGGTGTTAGGGAGATACCATAACCAAAAGCCATCCAAGGCAAGTCTAAACCATCCCAATTTTTTTTATCTGAAGGGTGTGTGATTTTAGGTTTGCCTTCACCAATTATTGGCAAATCCAAAGTGTTGTTCAAACCCATTTTATAGAGTCTATCTACAAATTTTGATGGGTTATTTTTATAACTACTATAAATAAGTTTAACTAACCCTGTATTTGAAGAGACTTCAAAAGCTCTCGAAGCTGAGATTTTGCCATAACCGCCTCGTCTAGAATCTCTAACTTTTCGACCATAAAAAGAAAGCACCCCTTTTTCGGTATCTACGACATCGCTTGTATCTATCACCTTATCTTCAAGTGCAGCAACCATTGCCATTAGCTTGAATGTAGAACCTGGTTCGTGAGACTCTCCCACAGCATAATTCAATCGTTCATAATAAGTACCTTTAGATGTCCTGCCAAGATTAGAAATTGCTTTAATCTCGCCTGTTTTGGTTTCCATAACAATCACACATCCATGATCTGCACTAAAATATTCAAGTTGTTCTAATAACGTATGATGTGCTATATCTTGAATATTTACATCGAGAGTGGTATATACATCATATCCGTCTTTAGGTTCAATTTGATTAAAATCTTCAATCGGTTTCCATTGCCCTTTCCCAATTTTTTGTTTCAATCTTCGTCCATCAGTTCCTCTTAAATACTTTACACCAAAAGCACCGTCAATTCCAGGTCGTGTAACATTACCTTGATCATCAATCCTTTCGTAGCCAATAGTACGTTGTGCAATTCCACCCATAGGATGTTCACGTTTTGTAGTTTGCTCTACAATTAACCCTCCACTAAAAGCGCCTAATTCTAATAATGGGAAACTTCTAAACTTTAAATAATTAGAATAGCTTAGGTTTCTGGCTAATAAAAAATACCTGTTTTTATTTGCTCTTGCTTTTCTAATGTTTTGTTGATAATACCCTGAAGATTTGCCGTAATATTTTGATAAGGAATCACATAATGGCTTTAAATACTTCCCGAAATTTTTAGTAGATGGCGTAACAGCATCTATTCTAATATCATATTTAGGTACTGAAGTCGCTAATAAACTCCCATCTGCTGAATACACATTACCTCTATTTGCTGGAATAACAACATTTTTTACAGTTCTTTTCTGTGCTAAATCTCTATATTGATTACCATGAATAAACTGAATGTCAACCAGTTTATAAACTACAAGAAGCGAGAAGATGAACATACATCCTGCTACAAAATACAATCGGTTTAATATGTTCTTCTCATTTACTGCCAAAGCTGAACTTTAATTTTGAGGTTTTACTTTTATTTTTTTTGGTGGTATATCCGATGGGGATAAACCTTTATCTACTAACTTCTTTATAACAGTAGACTCCATTTTTAACTTCATTAACTTTGAACGTCCATCGACAAAAGCTGAACGCAATTCTTTTACTTCTTCGTTTAACTGGGCAATCTCATATACTTTTCTATCTGCACTATGCGAACTTGCTATCATAATAATTGCGAGAAAAGACAAAAAAATTATGAACCTCCAATTCTTAAAAGAATCGTCGCTTATTAAAAATGTTCCTCTTAAAACACTGTATATACTTTTCTTCATAGGCCCTTTTGTCCTTCGGACATTTTCCCAAAGGGAAAAAATTTATTGTTCTTTTATTATTATAACTTTTCTGCTATTCTTAATTTTGCACTTCTAGCTCTATTGTTTAATTCTATTTCTTCTTGTGTTGGAATAATTAATTTTCCAATCTTTTTTAAAGGGACACTAAAATTGCCAAACATGTCTTTTTCTGGCTCACCTTCAAACATTCCGTTTCTTATAAAACGTTTTACTAATCTATCCTCTAACGAATGGTATGATATAAAACTTAACCTACCTCCTTTTTTTAATAGATCAGGAATTTGAAGCAAAAACTCTTTTAGCACTTCTATCTCCTGATTCACTTCTATTCTTATAGCCTGGTAAATTTGGGCCAAAATTTTGTTTTCACGATACGCAGGAAGATGTCTTTTTATAACCTGTTTTAACTGCCCGGTTGTTTTTATCTCTCCATTTTTTCTTTCCGCAATTATCGTTCTTGCCAAAGCTGACGCTTGTTTCAATTCACCATATTGCCAAAACACTTGTCTTAGTTTTTGCTCATCATAATCGTTAATAACGGTGTGTGCCGACAATATTTCTTGCTGATTCATTCTCATATCGAGATTTGCTTCAAATCGTGTAGAAAACCCACGTTCTGCCACATCAAATTGGTGTGAAGACACTCCAAAATCAGCAAGAATACCGTCAATTGACTTTACACCATGAAATCTTAAAAACTGTTTTACATATCTAAAATTTTCATTTATTAGTGTAAATCTGCTATCATCAATTTTATTTAAAAGAGCGTCTTGATCTTGATCGAAAGCTATTAATCTTCCTTTATTTCCTAAACGTTTTAATATTTCTCGGCTATGTCCTCCACCTCCAAAGGTGACATCTACATAAACTCCATCTTCTATAATATTTAAACCGTCTACTGATTCTTTTAACAATACTGGATTATGATATTCCATCGGCTTCATCGTCTTGTCCCATTACCTCTTCGGCTAAATCTGCAAAATCTAACGTTGCATTGTCTATAGCTTTTTCGTAATTATCCTTATCCCAAATTTCAATTATATTAATTGCTGAAGACACTACAATCTCTTTTGATATTCCAGCAAAAGCAATTAAATCTTTAGGCACTAATAATCGACCTGAAGCATCCAGTTCAATATATTTTACTCCAGCTGTAAAGCGACGAATAAAATCGTTATTCTTCTTTTTAAAACGATTTAGCTTATTTACTTTTTGCATTAAAGCTTCCCACTCCTTCATTGGATACAGCTCTAAACATGATTGAAAAACAGCTCGTTTTAAAACAAAACCACTTTGAACAACAGGAGACAACTGTTTTTTTAACGCAGAAGGCAACATTAATCTGCCTTTAGCATCAACTTTACATTCGTATGTTCCTATTAAAGAATTCAAAATTTAGTTGGTTTAGTTGTATAAGATTCAAATCTAATAAAAATATTACCACTTTTTACCACTTTTTACCACTTTGTTAATAATTTTCTACTAAAAGCGTATTAATTCGTTGAAAAACATGAAAGCATGGTGCTTTAAGTGCTGTACATCAATCGTTTACAAAAAGGAGTTTTTAATTAACAATGTTTAAAAATCAAATGAATCTCTTAAGATGACCTTTAATAAAAAAATTATGTAGATTTGTTTTAATAGAAACGACAATAAATACATGGCGTATACTTTAAAGAAAGACGGTAATTATAGTTATATTGAAGTTGGAGAAGGCACTCCAATAATAATCCTTCATGGATTAATGGGAGGCTTAAGTAATTTTGATGTTGTAACTGATTTTTTTAGTAATAATGGATATAAAGTTGTTATCCCGGAGTTACCTCTTTATACTTTACCCCTTTTAAAAACTAATGTGAAGAATTTTGCCAAATATTTATATGATTTTATAAATTATAAAAATTATGACAATGTTATTATTTTGGGTAATTCATTAGGAGGTCATATCGGTTTATATCATAATAAGCTTTATCCTGAAAAAGTTAAAGCTTTAGTTATAACTGGAAGCTCTGGCCTATATGAAAGTGCAATGGGAAGTGGTTACACCAAACGTAGTGATTATGAAGTTATAAAGAAAAAAGCTCAAGAGGTTTTTTACGATCCAAAAATAGCTACAAAAGATATTGTAGATGATGTTTACGCTACTGTAAATGATAGAAACAAGCTCATTAAAACTCTTGCTATTGCCAAAAGTGCAATTCGTCATAATATGTCTAAAGATTTACCTAATATGCAAACTCCTACTTGCATTATTTGGGGAAAAAACGATATTGTAACGCCTCCGGAAGTTGCAGAGGTTTTCCATGAACTTTTACCAGATTCAGACCTGTTTTGGATTGATAAATGTGGCCATGCAGCTATGATGGAACATCCAAAAGAGTTCAACCAAATTCTTTTCAAATGGCTAAGTAAAAGGAAATTTTAAGTCTGGTTATGCAAATTAAAACTGCCGAATTTGTTATAAGCAATCAAGACGTTGATAAATGTCCGAAGAATAATTTACCAGAATATGCTTTTATAGGCAGAAGTAATGTTGGTAAGTCATCATTAATCAACATGCTAACCAATAGAAAAAAATTAGCAAAAACTTCGAGGCGACCAGGAAAAACACAACTTATCAATCATTTTATTATCAATAATAATTGGTATCTGGTTGACTTACCGGGTTATGGTTATGCTCGAGCTTCTAAGAAAGCAAAAAAAACATTTCAAAAATTTATAACTGCCTATTTTGAAAAACGAAAACAACTTATTTCAGCATTTGTTCTAGTTGATATAAGACATAAACCTCAACCAATAGATTTAGATTTCATGCAATGGTTAGGTGAACATCAAATTCCTTTTTCAATACTATTTACCAAAGCAGATAAATTGAAGCCAAAAGTAATTGAAAACCACATAGAAGATTACAAAAATACATTGCTTGAAATTTGGGAAGAGATGCCAAATTACTTCATTACTTCATCTACAAAAAGTATTGGTAAAGATGAATTGTTAGGTTATATAGATAGCATCAACAACGAGTTAAGAACAATTTCTTAGTCTTCTAAAACAAATTCTAATGGTTCACCGGTTGCAGCATTAGGAAAAGCTGTACCTAAAAGTGCAGACATAGTTGGTGCAATATCTACAATCCTTGTTTTTTTCAAAGTATCACCGTGTTTAATCCCTTTTCCGAAGAAAATAAGTGGCACATGTGTATCATAGTTAAAACCAGCACCATGTGAAGAACCTGTTATACTATAATACGAAATTATTGCTGGTTGATATATAACAAATACATCTCCAGAACGCTTTTGATTAAATCCATTCTGTACTAATGATTTAATTCCTGTTGAAAACGATGCACTACTCATAATCGCTGCAGTATAAGCCTTATCTACATATTGATAATCAATAATTTCGTTTACAATTGCCTCTTGTACATCTACTAAATCTAATCCTAATAATATGATCTTTTCACGATTTAAAAAGATTTGATTATTACTTATATTTTCTACCAAATCTGAAGCACCAAAAGTCTCCATCATAAATACATTTAACTTTTCTTTTACTTCTTTGAAATCTAAATACCCTGATGGGATTTTCACGCTTTGCAAATAAGCAGACACATCTAATGCTCCATGATCAGCAGTAAGAAATACTGTATATTGCCCTTTACCAATTTTGGTATCTAAGGTATTAAAAAGTCTCTCCAAATCTTTATCTAATCTAATGTAAGTATCTTCTACCTCTTTTGAATTTACTCCAAAATTATGACCAATATAATCTGTACTTGAGTAACTTACAGCTAAGACATCTGTAATATTATCTTGCCCTAATTGCTCACCATCAATTGCAGCTATTGCAAAATCGGTTATAATATTATTTCCGTAAGGCGTGGTTTTTAGTATGTCGAAATTATTGTTTTCAGTGCTTAGTGATTTTATATCATAAGGAAAGGTTGCTGTTTCTTTTCCTTTAAATCCATCTTCAAAGTTATTAAGATCACTCCCACTTTCAACATAGGTGTTGATTTTATATAATGTATTCCAAATTTTGAAATAACTCTCAACTTTATCTGAAGCATTAAATTGATTTACCCATTTCGGTAAATCATTCATATAAAATGAGCTTGAAATAAAATTACCTTCACTTTTTCCTTGAAACCAATACGCAGCATTTGCTGTATGTCCTGCAGGTAATATTGCTCCTCTATCTTTTATTGAAATGCCTATAGTTTTTCCTCGCATTTGTGTAAATAGCCTGTTTTCATCTGTAAATGTCGTTGCAACCATTCTATGGGGTGACATTTTTCCAGCATTACTTAAAGTTCCAACAGATTGCACATTATCATCACTAGCACAATAAACATTTTTTTTAGTTTCTTTATCATACCAACTGTTTCCAATTATGCCATGATATTTTGGTGTAGCCCCTGTGTATATTGATGCATGTCCTGGAGCTGTGTTTGTCGGTATGTAATTTAAATGATTGTTTTTACAATTAAAGCCTTCTTTAATCATACGTTTAAAACCACCTTCTCCATATTTATTGTAAAATCGAGTTAAATAATCGTATCGCATTTGGTCGACAACAATACCAACAACTAATTTTGGATTAGATGTTTCAATACCATTATTTTGGTCTTGAGAATATAAATGAGTACTATTTTGACCAACGCATGAATTGCATATAATAAATAAACCTATTAGAGATAATATTTTCTTCATTTTTACAAATATAACTGTTGACTCAAAAATAAAGATTTTAATCTTTCTTATTTTAATTAATCATTAAATAATAGTATTTTTTTTACTTTAGCACTAACTTAATAATATATGAAGCACCTCCATAGCATTGGCCTCTATTTTTTAATGATAAAAGAAATGTTTCGCAAACCAACAAAATGGTCTGTTATGAAACATCTTATCCTAAAAGATATTGACGATTTAATTATAAACTCATTAGGTATCGTTGCCTTTATAGCTTTTTTTGTTGGTGGTGTGGTTACTATTCAAACTGCATTAAACATTACAAGTCCTTTAATTCCTAAACATTTGGTTGGTTTTGCTACACGACAATCTATTGTCTTAGAATTTGCTCCAACATTTATCTCAATTATTATGGCTGGAAAAGTAGGGTCTTTTATTACTTCTAGCATAGGTACAATGAGAGTTACAGAACAGATAGATGCTTTAGAAGTTATGGGAATAAACTCATTAAATTATTTAGTGTTTCCAAAAGTTATTGCACTTATG
>JAGLKH010000095.1 GCA_023141985.1 Flavobacteriaceae bacterium
GGCGGAATGCAAAAACGTGTTGCCATTGCCAGGGCTATTGTAAATAACCCTAAATATCTATTTTGTGATGAGCCTAACTCCGGTCTCGACCCAAAAACTGCAATTGTAATTGATAACCTTATCCAGGAAATAACAGAAGAGTACAATATTATAACGGTTATTAACTCTCACGACATGAATTCGGTTATGGAAATTGGAGAGAAAATAATATTTTTGGAACATGGATTAAAAGCTTGGGAAGGCTCAAACAAAACCATTTTTAAAACCGACAACGAAGCTGTTACTAACTTTGTATATTCTTCCGAACTCATGAAGAAAGTACGACAAATGTATATTGAAGAAAAGCAATAGGTCTGATATTCCTGTGTCCTGGTATCACCGAAGCTTTAATGGAGGCGCAAGGCAGGGATCTATTTTTCTAAGCAATCTAAAAATAAATTTATTGATTTTTTGAGTAGTTCGTTTAACGACTGGTACATACGTAGTACGATCGTTCAGGGAGTATTATTGTATATACATCTTAAGTTTACAATCTATTATATTTATTGACATATATAAATTAAAATTTCTTTAAAGAGAAAATGCTACAATCTGATTTCCTTTAGGAGTTCCAAGTTTCTCTCCTCCACAGGCAATAACAATAAATTGCTTTCCATCGGATTCGTATATGGAAGGGGTTGCAAAAGCAGGAGCAGGAAGTTGATATTCCCACAATAATTCACCCGTTTGCTTGTTAAAGGCTCTAAAAATGCCATCTGTTGTACCTGCAATAAACAACAATCCATTCTTAGTTACTACCGGACCGCCATAGTTTTCAGTTCCGGTTGTTGGAAACCCTTTTTCTTTGAGTTCAGGGGTTTCTCCTAAAGGAATTTTCCATAAGTATTCACCATTATTAAGGTTTATGGCATTAAGAGTGCCCCATGGCGGAGTTAAAGCGGGAAGACCGTTACTGTCTAAAAATTTGTGATACCCAGTATGACGATACGGATCATAGTAGGCACTATAGTCAGTAGTTATTTCCTGTTTATCGCTTTCTAAATTGAGCAAAAATTCAGCTATGGATTCTTTTACTTGAGAGGTTAAATTGGGAAATCCGGGCATCATTCCTTTCCCTTTGTCTATATGTTTCATTAGAGCAAGTTTTTCATATTTTTGTTCGATATTAATAAGTGAAGGTGTACGACTTTCTGGTATCCCAGAACGATCCTTTTGATGGCAAGTTGCACAATGATTGAGATACAATTGCTTGCCTATTGTCAATTTTTCTGAAGACCTGTTTTCTGTTTTTTCAACGGTAAGTAACCAAGCCATTTCATTGCTGTTAATATAAATGATTCCATCTTTAGGGTCGGCAGCAGCACCTCCCCATTCGGCACCACCATCGTATCCCGGCAATAAAAGAACAGGGTTTTCACTCGGTGGAGCAAAAAATCGTCTGTCAGCATTTCGAAATATCTGTAAAAGTTCCTGTCTGTTTTCGGCATAAGGACTAATATCATCTTCGGTCAATGCCTCAGAACTTCTTGCAAAAGGATCGGGCTTGACAGGTATCGGCTGAGTCTCCCATGATTTTTCACCGATTAGTGTAGATTCAGGAACAGGGACTTCTTCAATATCGAATAAGGGTTCACCACTAAATCGGTCAAATACATAAACATATCCTTGTTTTGTAATCTGTGCAATTGCATTTATTTTCTTTCCATCTCGCTCTACTTCAATCAAATTAGGTGTTGAAGGAAGATCTCTATCCCAAATGTCGTGGTGGGTAAATTGAAAGTGCCACAATTTTTCACCAGTTTCCACATTCAATGCAACGAGGCAATCTGAATATAAATTACCCCCCAATCTGTTGCCTCCGTAGAAATCGGGAGATGCAGAGCCCAATGGAACATACAGGATTCCATTTTCCCTGTCGATGGTCATACCGCACCAATTGTTAACAGCACCCACATTGATATTTTTATAGGCATCTTTATTTTCCCAAGTTTTATATCCTTCCTCTCCAGGATATGGAATGGTATGAAAAGTCCAAACCATCTCTCCTGTCAATACATTAAATGCCCTAATATCACCAGGAGCAGCATCAGAACCTTCAGACATACGAAGCGGTACAATAATCAGATTTTTATAAATGGTACCGGGAGCATTCGAAATCAAAAATTTTTCTCTAGCAATTTCAGGTAATCCTTTGTGTAAATCCATCCGGCCATTATCTGCAAAATCTTCAATCAACTCACCCGTCAAAGCGTCAATGGCATATAAATGTGAACCCATTCCATAATATATGCGTTTGTCCTCTTCTCCATTTGACCAATAAGTAACACCTCGGCTGGTGCTGTGCCAAGCTTTAAGAGGATCTCCATAAGTCCAGATTTCTTCGCCTGTGGTAGCATTGAGGGCAAAAGGACGTACATCTGGCCCTATTCCATATAATATGCCGTCTACAATAATTGGATTCATTTGCATTTGACCACTATCGGACAAACTATGCGACCATGCCGGTTTTAAGTTCTTTACATTTTCCAATGTAATTTGATTCAGAGTAGAGTATTGATTGCGATCTGGGCCACCTTGATATTCTTCCCATTTGGTATAGTCAATGTTTGATGTTTTTTCTGATTTTTTAAAACAAGAATTTATAAGTAGAAGTAATCCAAATAATACAATTGACAATTTATGGTTTTTCATATTTTAATTTGATTGTAATGCAAAGATAAATTCAGTTTTAATACTGAAACATTTATCCTGAATTTATTTCAGTAAGTTCAGCATAAGTTGATTTTATCTACTGTTAATCGATGGTAGCTGTTTTTAGTTACAAAGTCAAGTCGTAATTTATTCAAAGATAACTCGAAAAAATCCTGTCATTCCTGCTTTAACAGGAAAGACAAAACTTAATTCACTCTCCTAACTACTAGCGTATCTAAATTTAATTTTACTTTTAGCCAACGTTCTAACTTATCTTTATCTTTAATAATAATATCTTCGGTAGCTAACGAATCATTCCATTTTACGGTAAATACTGAAAGCGTATCTAGTTTAGTAAAATTAGATGTAATTTCATTTGAGTATGAAAACTGTTCTATATTTTCATAGTTGATTTTTACTTCTTTAGTTAATTCTTCAAATGCTACATAATCTCGTTCTAATTTGGATAACTGCTTCACCTTATTTTCAAGAAATTCTATTTTTTGAGTTTGTGAAAGTAAGTCTAACGAATCTCTGGAACGCAGTTCGATCATATACTTAATATTGTCAATGTTTTTAAATTTATTTTGATTAAAAATAAGATCACTTTCATTTAATGCCTTATAGTCTTCAGATTTCATCCTGTTTTCAAGAACAGCTATTGTAGATTCAGACACCACATCAAGTCCAAAAGTATTTAATTCTATATAAGAGATACTATCTTTAGAATACTCATAAAACGCATTTTTCTTTATATACTCATAATGAGGCAAGGCTACTAATTCTTTCTTTATATAATTTCTGGCATCTCTTTTAAAGTTGCTTTCATTCAAAACATTAATAAAAGTAAATCCTGCGGGAACCATTACTAAAATTGCCAAAAACATTGCAAATTGAGAAATGCGCTTTCGCTTTTTAGAATTAGCATACTTTAGCATTGGAAAACGCAGGAGCTTTAATACCAAAAACGTTGCTAAAGCAATAAAAATAGTATTTATAGTAAAAAGATACATCGCTCCTAAAGCAGATTTCATACCTAAATCGAAATCATCAAAAGAAAGTGCCAAACCATAACCTACTGTACACAAAGGAGGCATTAAAGCTGTAGCAATTGCTACACCAAAAATTACAGTTGCAATTGTTCCTCTTTTAGTTCTGGCAATGATTAATGCTAAACCTCCAAAAAAAGCAATAAGCACATCACGTATGTCTGGTCGTGTTCTACCTAAAAGCTCTGATGTATCTTCACTCAACGGAAATAGCCAAAAGAATAAAAAAGCTGTTATGATGCTTAATACAATCATAACTCCAAAATTAATAAGCGATTTCCTTAAAGTATCTATATCATTAATGGCAACAGACAATCCTATACCAAGAATTGGACCCATTAATGGAGAAATTAACATGGCTCCAATAACTACCGCTGTAGAATTCGCATTAAGTCCAACTGATGCTACAAATATGGAGCATATTAATATCCAAGCCGTTGCGCCTTTAAACGGTATATCTAATTTTATAGCTTCAATGGTTGTATCTCTATCTGTGTCTAACCTAAAATCTAAAAGCCCGAATATGAATTGTTTTAAACTAGCAAACAAGCCTTTTACATCTTCTTTTACAGCTTCTTTGTTTTGTTCAATCTCTTTAGCTTGTTCTCTCTCTTCTTCAGAAAAATTAAACTTATTTTCTTCCATAATTTTATAAAAAATTCCAATATTTAAAATCCAAATTTCAAAAACTTTATTTTACAAACTATTGTGTATTGTCATTCTGAATTTATTTCAGAATCTTATTCTAATTGTTTCTGTTTGATACAAATATCATCCATATTGTTCCCCAAATTTATCCTTAACTTTTTGAAGTACTTTTTTAATGTCTTGCTCTTTTGCTTTAGGAAAAATAAGTAGCACTTCATCTTTATCTACAATAATATAATCTTTAAGGCCATCAACAACAACAATCTTATCAGTCTTTGTTCTTATTATATTTCCTGAAGCATCTTCGGTTAAAATTCTTGCGTTTACCACTGCATTTTCATTATCATCTTTATCTAATTTATCATATAAGCTTCCCCAGGTTCCTAAGTCGTTCCAATCAAATTCAGCTGGCAATACAAATACATTTTTAGATGTTTCCATAATGGCATAATCTACCGAAATATTTTCTGCCTTAGCATAATTATCACGAACAAAATCGTCTTCAAAATCGGTATTGTAAACTTCAATACCTTTTTTAAATAATTCAAACAATTCTGGTTGGTTATTTTGAAACGCATCAACAACACTATTAACACTCCAGAGAAAAATACCTGCATTCCAGAGAAAATTTCCTTGTGTTATAAACTCTTTTGCAGTATCGTAATCTGGCTTTTCTCTAAACTGATTTACCGATTTGATATCATTATTTGCTGACTTATCGTATTCTATATAACCATAGCCTGTATTTGGAAATGTTGGCTGAATACCAAGTGTCATTAAAACATCATTTTGAGAACAAAAATCGAAGGCTTGTTTTACATTTTTATTAAAAGTAGCTTCGTCTTCAATCCAATGGTCACTTGGTGCTACAATCATCACAGCATCTGAATTTTCTTTTTGAATTTTTAAAGATGCATATAAAATACATGGAGCTGTATTACGCATTGCCGGTTCTAAAACCACCTGGCGTTTAGTGACTTCGGGCAATTGCTGAAACACCAAATCATTGTAACGCTCATTTGTTAAAATAAAAATATTTTCTTTTGGTATAAGCTTACTCAAACGGTTAAAGGTTTTCTGAATAAGCGTTTCACCAGTTCCTAACATATCGTGAAATTGTTTTGGAAAATCTTGAGTGCTTAGAGGCCAAAATCGAGATCCAACTCCTCCAGCCATTAATATTGCGTAATACTTTTTATTCATATCTGTTATTCCTGCGAAGGCAGGAATCTGTTTTTAATTTATAATAAAGACCTTTCTTTAAGCTTCGCTTTCTACTTTCAATATAAAATATCTTTTATATTTCAGTAATGCTCAAGGTGACAATTAGTTTCATCTGTTAATATTTATTGATTTTCAATGGTCATATGTAACATCCATATTATCATTTTACTGTGTGATTAAATTTTTAGTTATGGATGTTTCATTTCATGAGATTCCTGCCTTCGCAGGAATGACAATTTTCACCTCAGCATTGGGATTGAAAAGATACAATTTTCCTGTATTAATCTCAATACATTCATAACGCTTTACACGTTTCTTCCCTTTTTTAAACACTTTGCCATTATATAATTTAAAATTCATCCCAAAAGGCACTTCAAAAATATAAGTTTTATTGTTGGGTTCATCAAATTGTTTTAATGCTAAAGATAACTTAACGTCTGTATCGCTTGTTGCTTTAGGATTTTTAAAATGATTTGCTATAAGTGGTAACAATTTACCTGGAAAAACTTCTGGATTTATAAGAGGTAACATCAAATGCTGAAAACTTCGTTTCCATTCAAAACCATGAGGCTTTATAAATCTTCCGAATTCTTTATATGCTTCAAAGTGAGCAATTTCATGAATCAAAGTAATTAAAAATCGATACTGATTTAAATTAGAATTAATCGTTATTTGATGCTTCCCATTGGGTAAGTGCTTATAATCTCCGTGACGTGTTTTACGTTCTTTTTTAATTTTAACGGTTAAATTATCATGCTGTAAAAGTTGTAAGACTTCTTGCAAAGCCTGTTGAGGAATGTATTGTTGGAGTGTATTTTGCATTACAACAAAAATAAAGGTTTATAATACTTAAACACAAAAAAATAACTTTATTGATTTATCAGTCTATAAATTAATATTGCGGTACGCTTTGTTAAATCTTCAATGGTATTTAGATTAACTGTTTCTTGCGGTGTGTGTCCTCCAGAACCCATTGTGCCTAAACCATCCAAACAATCTGTATATGCTGCTACAAAAGATACATCGGCGGCTCCTCGTTTACTTGGGTCATAGGCTACAACTTTTTCATATCCTAAATCTAAACTCACTTGGCTTAACACTTCTAACAATTCTTCATTCCCCCTGGTTGGTCCCATAGAAGGGTAACTGTCTATAAAACTAATTTTTGCAGAAGTTAATGGTAAATTATTGGCTACAATCCCTCTCATTTTTTCTCTTGCATTTTCTTTTTGTTCTTCGGAAATAAAACGCAATCCTCCATCTACAATTGCTGTTTGAGCAACTACATTACTTTTCCCAAAAGCATTTCCTTTACTAAAAGCTTCATCGTAAGTTAATTGTGTTCCACCTAAAATTACTCCTGGATTAAAAGTTAAATATTCTTCTCCTTTAACATTATTGTAGAATTCGTTAATAATTCTTGAGAGTTCAAAAATAGCTCCAGCCCCAACCTCATCGCTAAAAATATCTGAAGAATGTGCTCTCTTTCCTGTAACTTCAACTTTCCAACCTGACGATCCTCTTCTCGCAATAGTGGCTTCATTAAATCCTGAAGATGCTTCAAAACCTAATGCGACATCACTTCTTTTTGCTGCTTCAATCAAATCCTTACGGCTTACTGTTAATGGTTTTCCTGTGCTTTCTTCATCTCCTGTATAAGCAACAATAACTTGGGCGTTTTTTAAAAGCCCATTATCTGCAAGTGCTTTTAATGCATACAACATGATAACATTTCCGCCTTTCATATCGTTGCCACCCGGAGCATGCGCTACACTATCATTTATCATCTTAAATTCCTGAAACGGGCTATCGGCTTCAAAAACAGTATCTAAATGTCCTATTAGCAATACTTTCTTACCTTTGTCTCCATTGGTTTCGGCAAATAAATGTCCTGATCTATTAACCTGTGACATGTCGTACCAATTGGTCTTAAATCCTATATCTTCAAATGCTTTTCCAAAAACTTCACCAACCTTTTTAACACCTTCGTGATTCATTGTACCACTATTAATGTTTACTACCTTTTTTAAAAAGGTAATGGCTTCAGAATTATTAGCAGCTACTGTTTTAAGAATTTTCTTTTCTGTTCTGCTTATCTTTTGTGCAAAAGCAAAATTGGTTAGTAACAATAAGCAAATAGCAATAACTTTTGTAGTGATGGACATTTTCATTAGTGTGCTCTTTTTAGGTATGTGATAGCTTCAAATGTAGTAAATTAATCTTTTAACCTGAGTTCGACCTAAAGAATTTTTACAGCTTTACAAGGGTTTGCATAAACAATTCAGATTTTTGTAGGTCTAACTCAGGTTTTTAAAGTTTTAGTAACTTCATCGAGAATTTGAAAAGCTGTTTCTGCCATTTTATTCCCTTTTAAATCTAGTAATGGGTTAACTTCAGCAAACTCTAAACAAATAACTTTTTTAGTGTTTAAAAACCCATTGATAATTTCAATGATTTCAAATTGATCAAATCCTTTAGGCACTGGTGTTCCTGTGCCATAAGATATTAAATCGCAATCCATACTATCTACGTCAAAAGACACATATATCATATCGCAATCTGACAACTTATTAATCGCCTCATTTACGCAATTGTCTAATCCTCTAAAACGGATTTCTTCAACTTTATAATTTCTAAGATTAAGTTTTTCAATTTGTTTGGCTTCAGATTCTTCGATATCTCTAACACCGAAATAAACAATATTTTCAGGTTGAACTTTAATCTCTGAAGTGCCAATGTTTTGTATGTCTTTCCAATACTTTTTAGTTTCATCAGTAACTGAATTAATCTTGCAATCTAAGTTATCTTCAGCCATTGCTGCGGCCAAAGGCATACCATGTACATTGCCTGAAGGAGAGGTATATGGTGAATGAATATCGGCATGAGCATCGACCCAAACAACTCCTAGTTTTTTATTAGGATAGGCTGCTTTTATACCACTAATAGTTCCTAAAGCAGATGAGTGATCTCCCGAAATTACTAATGGAAAAATACCATTATTCAAATTATGCTGAACAGCATTTGAAACACGTGTGCAATGCTTAAAAACATGTTCAATACGTTTCCCAAAAGAATTTTTTACTTTATTATAAATAGATTCGTTTTCGGTTTCAATATCTTCAAAATCAAATTGTGTAAAATAATTATTATTTGCATTGATCGCTGCAATTTCTATGGCATCAATTCCCAAATCTGAACCTCGTGTTCCTGCTCCAATATCTGATCTGTTCTTTATAATTTTAATATTCATATAAAGCAATTTATAAAAAAACCTCATAGCGTTTTCTCTATGAGGTGTGTAATTTATTTAAAAAACTATCTTTTATTTAATGTAACAAAAGATCTATGGGCTTCTCCAATATACAATTGCCTTGGGCGACCAATTGGTTCTTTACGCATACGCATTTCTTTCCATTGTGCTATCCAACCTGGTAAACGTCCTAATGCAAACATAACTGTAAACATTTCGGTAGGTATATCCATTGCCCGATAAATAATTCCTGAATAGAAATCTACATTTGGATATAGCTTACGGCTTACAAAATAATCATCTCTTAATGCTTCTTGTTCTAATCCTTTAGCGATATCCAAAATTGGATCTTCTACACCTAAATCACTTAAAACTTCATCTGCAGCTACTTTAATTATTTTTGCTCGTGGGTCGAAGTTTTTATACACACGATGACCAAAACCCATTAAACGGAAAGGATCTTCTTTATCTTTGGCTTTAGACATATATTTTTTAGTATCGCCACCATCTTCTTTAATGTCTTCTAACATTTCTAAAACTGCTTGGTTTGCTCCTCCATGAAGTGGGCCCCAAAGTGCTGATATTCCAGAAGAAATAGAGGCGAATAATCCTGCATGAGAAGACCCTA
>JAGLKH010000096.1 GCA_023141985.1 Flavobacteriaceae bacterium
CTAAAAAACAACACATGTTGGAATTAGATGAAGTGCACTTAAAAGTTGTCGATTCCGGTTATGAAGACGAATGGTTAGTTGATGATGCAATTACTTTAGACGAAGTAAAAGATGCAATTAGTAAGTTGCCGGATAAGTACAGGTATGTTGTGATGATGTTTTTAGTTGAAGGTTATGACCACCAGGAAATAGCCGAAGTATTAAACATTACTGAAGTCGCATCACGCACACAATTGTCAAGAGGCAAAACAAAATTGAAAGAATTATTAACACTATCACACGATGGCACAAGATATTAGAAAATTATTTGAAGATGAACCAAAGGTATTTAAAGATAAAATGCCCAAAGGACATGAGGCAAGATTTTTAAAAAAATTGGATAAAGAATTTCCGGAAAAATCTAACCGGAGCTTATTTACATTTTTAAATATTGCTGCAAGTGTTGTTCTGTTAATTGGTTTTAGTTTTGGAGCTTACCTGTTTATTGGTTCAGAAACAGAAGATGAACTTCCTGTAGAAACCGTTGTAAGAAAATCTTTAGGAGATATATCTCCGCAGTTTAAGAAGGTAGAAGATTATTATTTGGCAAATATCAATTTAGAATTATCTAAAATTAAAGTTACGCCAGAAAGCAAGGAGCTTTTCGAGGGTTATTTATTGAGACTAGACGAATTAAATAAAGAATATACGCGTTTGGAGGAAGAATTAACACAATCAGGGCCTAATGAACAAACGGTTAATGCATTAATCGATAATCTTAAATTACGTCTAAACCTATTGTATCGCTTAAGAGAAAAATTAAGTGAACTAAATGAATCCAATAACAAATTTGAAGAAGTACAAACGTAGTTCTTTTAAATATTAAAATATTAAAAAATGACACAGTTTAAATTTATAACACTAGCATTAGTTTTTTTAAGTGTGCTTAGCATAAATGCACAGCAAAAGCTTGAAAAAAAGTCACAATCTGTTAAAGCAAATAAAGACGTTACTTTAAACTTAGATACAAGCTATACCAATATCGAGATTGATACCTGGGATAAAAACGAAGTAAAAGTGGATGCTTATATTGAGAGTAAGGAGTTAACAAAACAAGAGTTACAGGATATGCTGGAAAGTTGGGATGTAGAAGTAAAAGGATCGGGAGCTAATATTTCCATTTCTACTCATGGAGGAGTTGGACAGTCCTGGGACTTTGATTTCGATTTTGATGAAGATGCATTAAAAGCATTAGAAGATTTACAATTTGTAATGGCAGATATACCGGAGATACCGGAGATGCCGGAGATGCCGGAGATGCCTGAAATGGATTTCGCAATGCCAGAGATGCCGGAGATGCCCGAATTACCTGAATTGCCAGAAGGCGTTCACAATGTAAATTTTGATTTTGAGGCCTATAAAGAAGAAGGGGAAGCCTATCTTGAAAAGTGGAGCCAGGAATATGAAGCAAAGTATGGTAAAGCATATAAAGATAAAATGAAGGCTTGGGCAAAAGAATTCTCTAAAACCGATTTTGATAAATACTCTAAAGCTATGGAAGTCTGGGGAGAAAAATTCGGAAAGTCTTTTGGAAAAGATATGGAAGTTTGGGGAGAAAAATTTGGAAAAGATATGGAAAAATGGGGGGAAGAATTCAGCAAAAAATTTGAAGGAGAATGGGCTAAAGATATGGAGGCTTGGGGAGAAAAATTTGGTGAGAAGTTTGGAGCAGAGTTTGAAGCAAAAATGGAAGCAAGAGCTAAAGCATTAGAAAAACGTGGTGAGCATCTAAAAAGAAGGTTAGAGTCTTCAAAAAGTGGTAAGATTATTAAAACTATAAAAATAAGAATGCCTAAAGACGC
>JAGLKH010000097.1 GCA_023141985.1 Flavobacteriaceae bacterium
CATTCAACCTTATTAGCAACACGTATTGATGGAAGTGACACTTCCATCAATGCTTCTTATTCTCCGGTAATAATATCGCATTGGAATTTAGGTGAATTAAAATTAAACTATGTAGAAAATGCACAATTAAAGCTTGTAAATCATTTAAATTTAACATCTAACTCTTCTAATATTGTAGTGGAAGAATTAACAGGAAATGCGATAATTAATGGAAGTTTTGGTGATTTAGAAATTAATAAAATAGCTAAATCCTTTAATAAATTAAGCCTGGTTTTAGAAAACAGTGATGCTGTTGTTACGCTTCCTAAAACCGATTTTAATTTACAATATCAAGGCACACGTACACGTTTTCAGCATCCTGATAAAAGTACTAAAGGAAATACCACAGCTTTTTCCACAGGAAATTTAAGTAGTAACAAAACAATTGTTATTAATGCTAAATACAGTAATATCGTGATGCAATAAACACATTCCTGCGAAGGCAGGAATCTCATGAATATTAGTCAATCGTATGAATGTTAGTTTTAACGTGAGTTCGATATAATAAAGAGTTAATAATCAACATATTAATTAATTTTCGTCACTGCGAATTTTACTTTTTTAAGTAAAATAGCCTGTGCTGAGCGCAGTCGAAGCATGGCAGTCTCACTCTTAAAAACAGATTTCCACAGTCGTTCCTCCTTCGCAAAGACGTAAGTATCTAATATTTAGAAAATTATAATACTTGTTTGCGTCGAACTCACGTTTTTATTTTTTATTTAGCTTCAAAAAGACAATGAGTATAGTGACAAAGTAATCTTTTTAATTAACGTGAGTTCGATATAACTAAAATGGTCAAGTGATTGAGAACATGCACTTTAAAGCAATTTTGTCATTCCTGCGAAGGCAGGAATCTATTTAAAGTTTGTTCTGGATTAGCTGCGCTGAACCTAAAGGTTTATCTGCCTACGCAGGAATGACAGAGTTTTTCAAAATAAAATAGCTATATAGCTGATAATCAGTATATATTATATCGAACTCACCTTTTTATTTTTTATTTAGCTTCGCTTAGATTCCTGAGAAGGCAGGAATCTCATCATGTAATCTTTATGTCAATTTAATGAATAAAAAATCCTAACATCGATGATATCAGGATTTTAAATTTCATGGGATTCCTGCCTTCGCAGGAATAGTTACTCTTCAACCAAAACCCATTCGCCTTTTGTAATCAGAGGCAGTGCTTGTTTATATTTTAGGGTTTTATTTTCACCACTCATCACGTGTTTTATCGTAACACGATCATTACGTCCAATTTTAGGGCGTTCTCTTACAATAGTTTCTACCACTTCCTGTTTTTGCGTATTACCGGCAGCCCTGCTTTCAGCAGAACGCTCATCCATGTTTTGGATTTCCTCTTTTGTGGTTTCAACTTTCTCTCTGCGCCTGGTTCTTGCTTCTTGAATTGTGTCAGCAGTTTCTTGAGGTAATTCGCCTTTAAACAAGAACGAAATAACATCTTTATTAACTTGGTCTATCATTGCTTTAAACAACTCAAAAGATTCAAATTTATAAATTAATAATGGATCTTTTTGTTCGTGAACAGCCAATTGAACCGATTGCTTCAGCTCATCCATTTTACGTAGATGTGTTTTCCATGCATCATCAATAATCGCTAACGAAATATTTTTTTCAAAATCTGTGATCAATTGTTTTCCGTTGGTTTTGTATGCTGTTTCAAGATCGGTAACTACCTGGAGACTTTTTACACCATCAGTAAAAGGAACGACTATACGTTTAAATTTATCACGCTGTGTTTCATAAACGTTTTTTATTACAGGAAATGCAAGGTCTGCATTGTGCTCCATTTTTTCCTTATAATGATCGTATGCGGCATGGTATACTTTTCCGGAAATTTCATGAGCAGAAAGGTTAGCAAATTCTTCTTCGGTTATTGGGGAACTCATAGAAAAATAGCGTATTAACTCAAACTCAAAGTTTTTATAATCATTAGCATCTTTGTTTGTTTCAGAAATTATTTCGGAAGTATCAAAGATCATATTTGCTAAATCTACCCGAAGACGTTCTCCAAATAGCGCATGAAAACGACGTTTGTAAACCACTTCACGCTGTGCATTCATCACATCATCATATTCTAACAATCGCTTACGAACTCCAAAGTTATTTTCTTCTACTTTCTTTTGGGCACGTTCTATAGATTTAGAAATCATGGAATGCTGTATCACTTCGCCTTCTTTCAATCCCATTCTATCCATCATTTTGGCAATACGTTCACTACCAAATAATCGCATTAGGTTGTCTTCTAAAGACACATAAAATTGAGAGCTTCCCGGATCTCCCTGACGACCTGCACGACCACGTAACTGTCTGTCAACACGACGAGAATCATGACGTTCTGTTCCAACAATAGCCAAACCACCAGCAGCTTTTACTTCATCACTTAATTTAATATCGGTACCACGGCCAGCCATATTTGTTGCAATGGTTACTTGTCCGGGATGCCCTGCTTCTGCAACAATATCGGCTTCTTTTTTATGAAGTTTTGCGTTTAAGACATTATGAGGTACTTTTCTGATTGAAAGCATTTTACCTAACAATTCACTAATTTCTACCGAAGTTGTACCAATAAGTATCGGTCGTCCGGCATTAGAAAGTGTAGTAACTTCATCAATGACTGCATTGTATTTTTCGCGTTTGGTTTTATAAACTAAATCTTGTCTGTCATCACGTACAATGGGTCTGTTGGTTGGAATTTCTACAACATCCAGTTTATAGATTTCCCAAAACTCTCCTGCTTCGGTTACCGCAGTACCAGTCATACCGGAAAGCTTACGATACATTCTAAAATAATTCTGTAGTGTAACGGTAGCAAATGTTTGTGTAGCAGCTTCAATCTTTACATTTTCTTTAGCTTCAATCGCCTGGTGAAGTCCATCACTATAACGACGACCATCCATAATACGACCGGTTTGCTCGTCTACAATCATTACCTTGTTTTCCATCACCACATATTGAATGTCTTTTTCAAACAACGCATATGCTTTTAACAACTGACTTAAGGTATGAATACGTTCGGATTTTATACTGAAGTCGCGAAATAATTCT
Source organism: Flavobacteriaceae bacterium (assembly GCA_023141985.1). Taxonomy (GTDB): domain Bacteria; phylum Bacteroidota; class Bacteroidia; order Flavobacteriales; family Flavobacteriaceae; genus PRS1. Next base: position 3,103 of record JAGLKH010000097.1, read on the forward strand.
TCTTTGAGTTCGGCTTCTTTTTCGGGTGTTAAGCCCTGTCCTTCAATTTTAGCAATCTCCATACCAATTTCTGGCATGACGAAAAAGTCTGGATTATCTTTTCCCGAAAGGTATTCTACGCCTTTATCAGAAAGTTCTATTTGATTGTTTTTTTCTTCGATAACATAGTATAATTCTTCATCCACCTTCGGCATCTCCCTATTGTTGTCTTGCATATAGAAGTTTTCAGTTTTTTGAAGCAGTTGTTTTACGCCTTCTTCACTTAAAAACTTTATCAATGCCTTGTTTTTTGGAATCCCTCTATATACACGAAGCAGTTTAAAACCACCCTCTTTAGTGTCTCCGGCAGCAATTAATTTTTTTGCCTCTGCCAAAACACCTATTAAATATTTACGCTGTACATTAACAATATCATCAATCTTTGGTTTTAACTCATTAAATTCATGTTTATCGCCTTGGGGTACAGGGCCTGAAATGATTAATGGAGTACGTGCATCATCTACTAAAACAGAATCTACCTCATCTACAATGGTATAATGATGAGGACGTTGCACTAAATCGTCTGGCGAATGTGCCATGTTATCTCTTAAATAATCAAAACCAAATTCGTTATTTGTACCGTATGTAATATCTGCATTATAAGCCTTTTTACGTTCTGCCGAATTAGGTTGGTGATAATCTATACAATCTACACTCAAGCCATGAAATTCAAAAATTGGAGCCATCCAGGCACTATCACGTTTTGCTAAATAATCGTTAACAGTTACAAGATGCACACCTTCACCGCTAAGTGCATTTAAATACATAGGAAGTGTGGCAACAAGCGTTTTCCCTTCTCCTGTTTGCATTTCGGCAATCTTACCTTCGTGTAACGCAATACCACCGATAAGCTGTACATCGTAATGCACCATATCCCAGGTTATAGGTTTTCCTGCAGCATCCCAGGAGTTGGACCAAACAGCTTGTTCATCTTCTAAGTTAACGTAAGATTTACTACCCGATAATTCTCTGTCGTAAGTTGATGCCTCAACTGTAATTGATATATTGTCTACAAAGCGCTTTGTGGTTTCTTTTACAACGGCAAAGGCCTCAGGAAGAATGTCGTTTAAGACGTCTTCGGTAATTTTATAAGACTCGTCTTTTAACGCATCAATTTCTTGATAAATATCTTCTTTTCTATCGATATCTTCAGTAGTATCTGCCTCTTCTTGTAGTTTAGTAATTTCATCTTCTGATGCTTTCCGAGCCTCTGCAATTTTAGATTTAAATTCTAAGGTTTTTGCTCGTAATTCATCATGAGTTAGGCTTTCGATTTGTGATTCGAAAGCATTAATTTCATCTACTAAAGGCATAATGGCCTTTACATCTTGTTTGGATTTATCTCCAACAAATA
>JAGLKH010000098.1 GCA_023141985.1 Flavobacteriaceae bacterium
GCATGTGTCCGTTAAAAAACAATAATTATAAACACATGAAAAAAATCACTTTAAAAGACATTGCTAAAGCATTTAATGTATCTATATCTACAGTTTCTAAAGCTTTAAATGATAGTGATGAGATTAGTGAAACAACAAAGCTTAAAATTCATGAATATGCACAACTACATAATTACAAACCTAACCTTAATGCCTTAAGTTTAAAGAGTCGTAAAACTAAAACTATTGGGATCGTTATTCCAGACATGTTAAACTATTTTTTCGCTCAGGTTTTAAAAGGCATAGAAAAAGTAGCTTTAGAGAACGATCATAAAGTAATTATTTGTATTTCTAATGAATCTTACAAGAAAGAAGCAGAGACTATTGAAATGCTTTCTAATGGGAGTGTTGATGGTTTCATTATATCCATTTCTGAAGAAACGGAAACAATAAAAGATTTTGAACATTTTAACAAAGCTATTAATTTTGGGTTGCCTATTGTAATGTTCGATAGAGTTGCAAATAGTGTAAAATGCGATAAAGTAATTACAGACAATTATAAAGCTGCTGCCAGTGCAGTAAAAAAACTTGTAAATAATGGATGTAGAAATATTGCTTTTATTTCTTCAATAAGTCATTTGAGAGTCAGTGATGAAATGTTAAAAGGCTATAAACAAGGTCTGATAAATGAAAATATTATTATAAAAAATGATCTTATTATAAATAGTCATGAAGATCATTATAGCCATTATGAAGCACTATTAAAACCACTTTTTAAAAACAAGGTCGACGGTATTCTGGCAACAAACGAATCTTTAGCAATTGCAGCAATGAAGATAGCTCAAAAAAAAGGCTTTAATATTCCTAATGATATCTCTGTTATTGGATTTTCTAATGGAATTTTAGCAAGACATTCAAACCCTAAACTTACAACCATAAGTCAGCATGGAGAAATTATAGGCAACACAGCTGCAAAAATATTGATCGATAAATTAAAAAGTGACGAACTGAATAAAGATTTTTCTATTAAAGTGATTAAAACCGATTTGGTAGAAAGAAATTCTACAATTCATTAATATCGTGAAACATCCATGACTAAAAATTTAATCACACTGTAAAATGATATTATGGATGTTACATATGACCATTGAAAATCAATAAATATTAACAGATGAATACTTTCATCGCATTACTTCGAGGTATTAACGTTGGCGGACATAAAAAAGTGCCAATGGCAGAGTTGAGAGAATTACTTTCTAATTCAGGATTTGAAAATGTGCAAACTTATATTCAAAGCGGAAATGTTATATTAGAATCTTCTGAAGATAATACTCAAAAGATAGAAGATATTATACAAAAGGCTATTATAGACCATTTTGGATTTGAAGTATCTATTTTAGTTAGAACAAGACAAGAATTGCAATCAGTTTTTGATAATTGTCCTTTTACAGAAGAGAAAAAGATAAACAGCTATTTTATGATATTGCATACAATTCCTGCTACAAACTTAATTAAGAGTGTGTCGCATATATCATATCCTAAAGAAGAGTTTGTCATAACTGATGCGTGTATATATTTTTATTGCTCAATTGGTTATGGTAAAGTAAAATTTAACGGCAATTTTTTTGAGCGAAAATTAAAAACACCAGCAACTACAAGAAATTATAAAACTATGGTAAAGTTGTTATCTTTGTCTGAAGATTTATAATTAATGACAGAAATAAATTTTATTCCAAAACCTTATAATAAAACAATTGAAAGTGGAAGCTTCACCTGGCAATCTCCAAGTAATATTGCGCTGGTAAAATATTGGGGAAAAAAGGATGATCAAATTCCTGCAAATCCTTCAATAAGTTTTACACTCGATGCTTGTAAGACAACAACGACGTTAAGTTTTTCTAAAAAAGGGAATAATGATGTATTTTCTTTTGATGTTTTTTTAGATGGAAAAAAGCAAGACGATTTTAAATCAAAAATTGAAACATTTTTTAAGCGAATAGTAAGTTATCTTCCATTTTTAAAACAGTATCATTTTACTATTGAAACATCAAATTCATTTCCGCACAGTTCAGGAATTGCATCTTCGGCCTCAGGAATGAGCGCTTTAGCATTATGCCTGATGAGTATTGAAAAAGAACTTGTCACCTTGAGCGCAGTCGAAAGGTCTTTTAGTAAAGAATATTTCAATCAAAAGGCATCGTTCTTAGCACGATTAGGCTCTGGAAGTG
>JAGLKH010000099.1 GCA_023141985.1 Flavobacteriaceae bacterium
GGTTATACTAATTTTAATGATTTTAGAAATCCATTTTCAACACCAGCACCTTCAGTAAATATTACTAAAGATGGCTCACCTTATATTATTGTTGGTCACGAACCATTTTCAGTTCACAATAGATTAAATCAAAAAGTGTTTCAATTTACAGATAACTTAAATTTTTATAGAGGGGATCATACCTATACAATCGGTGTGTCTTTTGAGAAATTTCAGTTTGATAACTCATTTAACTTAACAAGTTATGGGTTTGATCTTTTTGGAAGTGTAGATATCAATGCTTTTGATGCTACTAATTATATTGGAGCTATTGCTAATGCACAAAATGTATTTAATGCAAATAATAGTGTGCCGGATGGAACTCCCGGAGGCTGGGCTTTAGCAGAGACAAATGTTGGTCAGATGTCATTTTATGCTCAAGATGAATGGAATGTTAACGAAAAATTTAAGTTAACCTACGGATTGCGTTTTGATAAACCCTTATTTTTTGACTCTGCTGAAAAAGCACAAGATGTTATAGATAAAGGTTTTGTTGTAGGAAACATTCCATATGTTAATCCAAATAATGGTGAAACTGTATTAATTGATAATACACAAATGCCAACTAACAAATGGTTATACTCACCAAGAGTAGGTTTTAATTATGATGTTAATGGTGATGATTCATTCCAACTTCGTGGTGGTACAGGAACTTTTACCGGCCGTTTCCCTTTTGTATGGTTAGGAAATCAAATTGCTGCACCAGACGTATTCTTCTTACAAGCAGTGGATCCTGATTATAAATTTCCTCAAGTATGGCGTACTAATATAGGAGCAGATAAAAGATTTGAAGATGGTTTAATTTTAACCGCAGATGTGTCTTATTCTAAAGATATTAATGGACCACATGTACAACATTGGGGTTTAACTTCTCCTTCAGGAACTTTAAACGGTGTGGATAACAGACCAATTTATACAGCAGGTGACGCGCTTAATGGATTTGGATTAGGAGCCGGGCCTTTCGTATTTACAAACTCCGATAAGGGTAGAATTTTGAATGCTTCGATTAAAGCTCAAAAAACGTTTAAAAATGGTTTATATGCTATGATGGCATATAGCTATTTAAACGCTAAGGATGTAAATTCTATTGAAGCAGAAATTACTAGTGATGCTTTTGCAGGAAATCCTATTGTAAATGATGTAAATACTGATGTATTATCGTATTCAAAATATGGAAATACACATAGAATAATTGGAGTTGCAAGCAAACAATGGTCTTATGGAAGCAACAGTCAATATGGAACAACAATTTCTACATTCTTTGAGTATGCACAAGGAGGACGTTTTAACTATCTTTATGGTGGAGATATTAATGGAGATGGATCTCCAATTAATGATTTAATATATGTACCTACCTCAAGCGAGATTAGTCAAATGCAATTCTCTGGTGCAGGTCAAGGTGCAGCGTTTGATGCTTACATTTCTCAAGACGATTATTTAAGCGGTCGTAGGGGACAATATGCAGAGCGTTATGGAGCTTTAGCACCATGGAGAGGTAGATGGGATGTTAAGTTTTTACAGGACTTTAATTTTAAAGTTTCCGGGGACAAAACAAATACCATTCAGTTTAGTATAGATATTTTAAATGTTGGAAACCTTTTAAGTTCAGAATGGGGATTAATCCAACAGCCTAATAGTATACAACCAATTGGTGTAAGTGTTGATGGTACCGGAACCCCAACATATACTTTTAATGAAAATCAAACTAAAACATTTGGGTATGATTCTAGTTTAGATTCCAGATGGCAAATGCAGTTTGGATTACGTTATATTTTCTAAGAAAATAAGATATTTATGATTAAATTTGCGCTCTTATTTTTAAGAGCGCATTTTTTTTAGTGAAACTCAATTTTGAAAAGTCTGAAAGACGCAATCAAAATTATAAGTTGAACTAATCCCGCTGAAGAGCGGGATCTCATTTGATATTTCGAATTTTACTTCGAAATCTTATACAATAAAATGAAAATGAAATATTCAAGACTTACAAAAGAACAGTTTGAAGAGCTGCATCAAGAATTCATAAATTTTTTGGCAACACAAACAATAACTGCACAAGAATGGAAAAGCATAAAAACGAATACTCCGGAAGTAGCCGAACAGGAATTGGATGTGTTTAGCGATCTGGTTTGGGAGGGTGTTTTAAAAAATGTGACCTATTTAGAACATATTTCGGCACAACAAATGCATTTGTTTAATTTAAATGAAAATGATATGCATGTTATTGCTATAAAGCTTAAACAAGATATAAATTTAACCACTAAAGAAGGATTTAATTGGTTGCGGGAAAATTTATTAGATGACGATGTAGAGTTTTTGCAAGCAAAAAAAGAATACTCAAAAGATAAAAATTTAGATAAATTTAAATTGATACAACAAGGTGCTGTTATTACTAAAGGAGATTTGTTTATCTATTTTGATAAATTGGTTGGTTAAATATTGGCTTTAGTAAAGTTAAGAACTAATAATTTATTTAGCTTTGTTAAATAATTAAATGAGACCTCCACTTTCGTGGAGGAAAAATATGGCACAAAAACCCAGGATACCAAAAGGCACAAGAGATTTTTCTCCAGAGCAAGTTGCAAAGCGAAATTATATTTTTAATATTATAAGAAATAGTTTTGAGCGTTTTGGGTTTCAACCTATAGAAACTCCAAGCTTTGAATTGTCTGAAACATTGTTGGGAAAATATGGTGAAGAGGGTGACCGTTTAATTTTTAAAATTTTGAATTCGGGTGATTATTTAAGTAAAGTTGATGATGATTTATTTTTTGAAAGGGATTCAAATAAAATAACTTCTAAAATCTCCGAAAAGGCATTACGCTACGATCTAACGGTACCTTTTGCACGTTATGTCGTACAACACCAAAACGAGATCGATTTTCCATTTAAGCGTTACCAGGTGCAACCTGTTTGGAGAGCAGACCGGCCTCAAAAGGGGCGTTTTAGAGAGTTTTATCAGTGTGATGCAGATGTTGTAGGCTCTAAATCGTTATGGCAGGAGGTTGAGTTTGTACAGCTGTATGACGATGTCTTTACTGCATTACAACTTGAAGGGGTTACTATAAAAATTAATAACCGCAAAATTCTATCAGGAATTGCAGAAGTTATAGGTGCCGAAGACAAGCTCATCGATTTTACGGTAGCACTCGATAAATTAGACAAAATAGGTGAGGGGAAGGTAAAAGAAGAGATGTTGAGCAAAGGTATTCCTCAAGATGGAATAGACAAGTTACAGCCATTGTTTGATTTGTCCGGCTCTTTTGAATCTCAAATTAATAGATTAAAAACTATTTTAAGCACCTCGCAAGACGGATTAAAAGGTATTGAAGAATTAGAGTTTATTAGTAAAGCGATTTCAGAACTACAATTACAATCTGCTACCTTACAACTTGATGTCACCCTGGCTCGTGGTTTAGAATATTATACAGGAGCTATTTTAGAAGTAGAAGCTCCAAAAACAGTTGAAATGGGTTCTATTGGTGGAGGTGGACGTTATGATGACCTTACTGGAGTTTTTGGACTTAAAGATGTAAGTGGTGTTGGGATAAGTTTTGGTTTAGATCGCATTTATTTAGTACTTGAAGCATTGAATCTTTTTCCTGAAACCGTAACTAATAATGTTGATGTGTTGTTTATTAATTTTGGTGATGCAGAAGCGTTATTCAGTTTAAAAGCAATTAAAACATTAAGAGTTAATGGTATTAATGCCGAATTGTATCCTGATACAGTCAAAATGAAAAAGCAAATGAATCATGCTAATAAGCGTAATATTCCATTTGTAGTATTAGTTGGTAATGAAGAGATGAATTCTAATACCTATACCTTAAAAAATATGGGCTCTGGAAAACAAGAAACGCTTTCTTTAAATGACCTTATTACTGCATTAAAATAAGAAAAGCTCCACTATTTATGTTCTTCGTTTTAAATTCTGAAAAATTAATTATTAGAATTGAAGAAAAATAAAAATTACACTAATTAATCTAATGCGTTAGGATTTTTTTTGTTAAGACTCCTTTATCAGTATTAATAGTAACTATGCAAATGTTAGTTGTTATGTTATCAAGAGAAATTTTAATTTCCTTATTGTTAATATCCTTAAGAACAAATATCTCTTGGCCTAGTAGATTATTTAACGATACTTGTTTGATGTTGGAATTATTATAAGTATTTATATATAATTCCTTAGTATTTCTCAAATAACTTATTTCAGTTTCTTGTAAATCATTTTTGACAGTAGATAAAGAAGGCTCAAAAAAGGCTATATAGTATTTGTTAAGATAGTCTCCACTTGACATAACTGCTGTATAACCAGTAGTATTGATTTGCGTATAGGTGTCAAATTCAGCATCATAAATATATACATCAATAGGAGGGTCAAAATTTTCTAATGAATTTAGAGAGATGGTAATATTTCCTGAATTGGTTAAAAATAAACCAAATGGATACTTTTTTGTTTCGTCAAAAGCACCTACACCTTGTATAACATAACGATTACCTTCTATAAGCCAGTTTAAATCATCAGGGAAATTGTCAGGATTTAAAGCATCCCAACCTTCGTCATAACCATCTGTAGCAGAACCATCAGGATCAAAACCTAATAAAAGAGGTCTAACAAAATCTAAAGGAGATTTAAAATCTATACGTACACGTTGTACTTGTGCTTCACAAATATTGTGAATAGATAAAAGAAACACAAAACATATGTAGGTAATTTTGTTCATCGGGGTTTGGTTAATATTGATAATTAGTTATATATTTTATTGTTTTATTATAATCTTCTTATTAATAGTACTTGTATCAGTTACGACCTTAATAATATATGCACCGCTAGCAACGTTTTTTACAGGAATTTTAAATTCGTTACTTGAGAGATTTGGCATATTTGTTATGTTCCATGATTTTACGGTTTGACCTAACAAATTAATTAAATATACTTGTTTGACATCTATTGTATTTGGAACATTAATATAGATTTCATCAGTATTATTTAAATAATTTACAATGGTATTTTCTAATACAGTATCTGTAATATCTAATGAAGCTTCATCTTGAACAAAAGTAATAAAGAACCTGTCTAAATAATACTGGGGATCTAAACTCATTTGATAATTACTATCGTTTATCCTTGTGTAAGTTTCTAATAAAGCATCATAAACAAATACATCAACTTCTGAGTCAAAATTTTCAAGCGCTTTCAATGCTATTTCAAAACTACCGGAAGTACTTAAAAATATTCCAATTGGGTATTGTTTAGTTTTATCAAAATCACCAACACCTTGTATTACATATTTTTTATTCTGAATCATAAAAGCCATGTCGTTAGGTGAAAACTCATCAGAATTTTCTCCATCATAACCATAATCAAAACCATCTGTTGCTAATTTATTTGGGACGAAACCTAATAATAATGGTCTCGTAGCGCCATCAGGTGTTTTAAACTCTAGTCTAATTCTCTTAATGCTATTACGAAGATCTTCTCTTAAACTGTTATTTTTCTTAGAATTTGAGCTACTTGATTTTAAAAATACTGAGTTAGCTGTTTCTCTTTCAAAATATCTTTGATCATTATTAAATGTGACTTGATCCGTTATTTGGCTGCTGGCAGAAGTTACAAAAAATCCCTGGCTTACAGCAATATAATCTCCTGGTATCTCGGAAGAACTACCGAGTCCACTTACAAGTGGAGGGGCAACTGCTGCAAGGCCCCCGGTTAAATTATAAACCGCATATCCACCTTCATAATCTTCTAAAATATGTGTGAAATTTGAGTCGTAATGTACCCAGAAATATAAGGTACCATCTATACTACCTGAAGTTCCTGCATTTCCTCCCGGCATATTGTCCATAATAAATTCAAAAGCATCAATTGCTGAAGGATAAGGATTACCAACAAGTGCTTGATTACCGCTAGTAACAGGAGTACTTATTGTACCATTGTTTGGTTTTCCGGTAAATACATAATTTTGTACATCAGTAACAGGATCTCCTACACCACTACCTTTCATCGTAAAGCTTAATCCAACATCAAGATTGCCAGCATCCCCTTTATAACTCCATTCTGCATAGATATCGGCTGGATAATTTTCGTAAGTATATATCCAACGATTACTTAATCCAATTGGTATTGTACCTGAAGCATCATAACTGTTCGATATCCATGAAATTGGAACAGGAGAGGCAGAGTTTGTTCCATCTCGTAATATAGTACCAATATTATATGGGTTATTATTAGATGATGAGTTAATAGGACCAATAGGCGAACTCCAATAATTGTAATTATATAAATTGGTTGTTCCTTGCTGGTCACGCTCTAAATAACCACTACTGGTAACATCTAAAATACTGCCACTTACCTGGCTAGGAGTATATCTTTTTTGTACAAGCTGAGATTCTCCAACTAAATCTATTGA